>JAKFEJ010000648.1:0-9645 GCA_036675745.1 Chitinophagaceae bacterium
GAATTCGAGATTGTCCGCTTTCAATGCGTTGTTCGGATATAAAAAATCATTTAATCCATCTCCGTTGGGTGTAAAGGCCGTAGGCACGGCAATAAAACAATTGTCAAGTACTTTGATCGCTTTACTTAAACTATCACTACAACCAATCGTATTATTAGTAGCTATAAGTTTGATCGTATAAACGGACTCAATATTATTAGCCGGAAAATAAAATGGGTCAGGTGTTTTTAAAGAGCTGCTGCGAAGAATATCAAAATTCCATCTCCAGGTATCTATCAGGCCGGTACTTGTATTTTCAATAATAAGCGGATCTTCAGGACAAATCACATCAGGCATTTTAAAATCAACCTTTACTTCATTATCTAAAACAACGGTGCTTGTTGTTGAGTCAGTACATACTCCGTTGGTTACTGTTAATTGTACTGTATTGGTACTGAATGCAGGATAAATGATAGTATGTAATTGTGTAGTAAAAGTATCCGTTGAATTGAATACCCAGGTCCAATTCGTTATGTCATGTGCGCCATTGTGCGAAAATGCCAATGTATCCTGTCGGCAGCCCAGGTCATTTGCGTAAGTAAAAACCGCCGAAACAGTATCCGCTGTGTTAAATGAAACTGGCAAGGGCTGTATTATTTGCCCGCATTCATCCATAACAGCGCCACCATTGACGCTTAGTTTAGGTATTACAGTATATAAGCCTTTTGTGTAAATAGGTTGGTCAAACTTTACAGTAATGATATCACTTAATCCGTCAGTGCAATCGCCGGAAGCTCCAATAACAGTCACAGGTGTTGAACCTGTTATTGAGAAGTTGCTTCCATTGGCGGCAATGGTATTGCAGTCAATTTTTTTACTGAAGTATAATTTAATAGCATCGGGGGCGCAACCAGCCCGGCCCACACTATCTATAGGAATAGGTTGCGGAATGGTATAACTGAAAGCTGTTGGTTCAGCATCGGGAATGGCGCGGTCACAATTATCAAGCAATGAATTGGCATCGCTGCCTTTGTTAATGATGAGTTGGTAATTACCAGAAGGTATAGGCGTCGCAAGTGTAAGAGTTACTTCGTCAAAATCAAAAGAGGATGAACAGTTAGTAGCAACTGCAGAAACAACGGTAGTAGCTGCCGGGAAAATACTAAACTCGCTGCCTGTTGCAGTGAGGCTGCTGCATCTCATTTTCTTGTTAAGTTTGACAACAATCTTTGCGCCATCGCAGGAAGGAGATGCTTTTTGCAGGTGTGGCTCTGTGGGATCAGTAATGACGGCCGTACCGCCTCCAAACGATAGGGAATACCCACTTTGCGAATTAGTAAAATGACTGACTAATAAAATATATTCATGCCCGGCGATTAGGGCAGGCATCTTAGCAAAAGTTGGTTTGTCTTCAGCCGCTGGATTGGAGGCACACTGGATAAAATTAACACCCGAAGCCGAGGCTCCTGTTAATCCTGAAGATCCGGACCAATTACCGGAAATAATTATATTTTGGTTGGTAAAAACCTGGTCAGGGTCAAGGCCGGTAACATCATAAAGTTGCCAGTCGTAGTCATCTGATAAATCTTTTGGGGTAATAACAAAACCCAATGTGCCGGAAACATAACAAGTGAACCTGTACCAAAACGGGTTCCGGTTCTCATAATTCGCATTACCATTGCCTGAACACCCCGGCACAAACAAACTGTTGGTACTGCAAAGAGGTACATTGTTTTGTTCAAATTTTGTAGTTCCGCATACAGGAAAAGCGGTGGAAGGAGTTTGCCCCAATGTGGTACAAGCCTGCCCCAAAGCTGAGTTTGCATATACGGAAAGAAAAATGATAAGAAATAAGATTCCTGACTTTGCCGACATCATTGAACACTGGATAAATGATAATAAATTAAGCCATTGTATTGACAATCAAACGTCCTGTTACGTTGCCTCAGCTAAAAATATCAGGCAATCTGGTATAGCTTACCCGGTAAAGATAATACTACATTCTGGAGTTCAAGATTCAGAATGGCTGCAGCTACGGAACTGCTGCTCAACCCGCTTTTGTGGTTGATCTCGTCAATATGAACAGCGTTCTTTTCTTTTAATATGGCAATGATTCTTTTCTCATCTTCATTCAATTCAATAAACAACTCCCGTTGACTCCTGGCTCCTGACTTCCGACTCTTTTCTTCCCAGCTCATTAGCTCAATTAATTCCCGGGCATCTGTCAACAGAACGGCTTTATTGTTTTTGACCAGGTAATTACAGCCTGCACTTTTGGCATCTGTCACTTTACCGGGGAAAGCAAAGACATCTTTGTTGTAATTATTCGCCAGCTCTGCCGTTATCATGCTGCCGCCTTTAATTCCTGTTTCTACAACGATTGTAGCATCACTCATGCCGGCCACGATACGGTTACGGGTAGGAAAATTATGTTTATCCGGTTTGCTTTTACTTCTGAATTCGGTAAGCAAGCCGCCGCCTGATTTCAGCATATCTTTTGCAAGGCCGGTATGCTGCGAAGGATATACCTGGTCGAGTCCATGAGCTAATACACCCACTGTCAAAAGATTATTTTTTAGAGCGGCTTTGTGAGCAATAGCATCAATGCCATGAGCCAGCCCGCTGATCACTACTACGTTTTGTTCTATCAGTTCTTCGATCAGTTTTTCGGTTATTTGTTTTCCGTAATCGGTATGGCTGCGGGTGCCGATAATAGCAATCACTTTTCCACTGTTGAGATCGGCTTCGCCTTTGTAATACAAAAGTGTAGGCGAGTCATAGCAATTCAGTAATCGTCTTGGATAATCTGTATTTGTAATAAAAAGCGGTTTGATCTTATATTTTTCAAGGAAAGCGATTTCTTCTTCTGCTTTTGAAAAATCAGAAAATGATTTAATGGATTCCGCTCGTATGGTACCGATGCCTTCTATTTTTTCGAGCTCTCTTTTTTTTGCTTTAAAAATATCCGGAGCATCAAATTGTTGCAATAAGATCTTTGCCTGTACCGGGCCAATATTGGGTATAAGTGTTAAAGCCAGTTGATGGAGTAGTTCGGGATACATAGTAACAGCAGTAAAAAATCAAATATAATTTTTTACTGGCGATTAAAATAAATCGAAGAATTTTCGCCTGTTTCCCGTGACTCGTAACTTTTCTATTTGCTCACCACCTTCATTTCTGTCCTTCTATTCTTTGCCCGGCCTTCTTCTGTTTTGTTATCGGCAACAGGTTGTTTTTCTCCAATGCCCTTGTAGGAAAGTCGTTGAGGACTGATTCTTTTATTGATAAGATAGCTAACCACAGTTTTTGCCCTGTTGTTTGATAAGGCGATATTTTCTGCCGGTTTGCCAACATTATCCGTGTGCCCGGAGATTTGAATTTTTACAGCAGGATTTTCATTCAATAACTGAACTATTTTATCCAACTCTACCTGCGATTCTGGTTTGAGTTCGAATTTATTTACATCAAAAAAGATATTGTTCAATACAACGGAAGCGTTTGCTTCTAAGGGTTGTAAAGGAATGTTTTTTTGAAAAATGGAATCAGTCGTATGCTTACTCAGCAAAAAATTGTCTGAATAAAATAAATATCCTTTTCGGTTTACATTAAAGGCATAATCTTTTCCTACTGGTAAAGTGATCAGGTAATTTCCCTGTTCATCCGTCTGCACTTTTGAAATAGTTTGCTTACCCGCTATATCAATTAACTCAACAGCGGAAGGTAATCCTTTGATTGTTTTTTTATCAAAAACCTGGCCTTTTACCCAAAGTGTTTTGTAAGGACGGACATCTTCTCTCAATTCAAAACTATAAATATCCATGCCGCCTTTGGTATCACTCCGGTCGCTGGCATAATAAGCGGTTTTCCCGTCAGCAGAAACAAATAAAGTTCCTTCGCGGCTGATGGTATTAATGGGGTAACCAAGATTCATAGGTTTGCTCCAGACACCCATCGGCCCTTTTCTTACATAAAACAGATCATCGTCACCATAGCCCGGCCAATAATTAGAAGTAAAATACAATGTTTGATTATCCGCATGCATGAAAGGGCTTTGCTCATCACCGCTTGTATTTATCCCTTCACCCAGGTTTTCAGGTTCGCCCCATTTACCATTGGATTGAAGACGTGATACATAAATATCGCTACCACCAAGTCCACCGTGCCTGCGGCTTGCAAAATATAGTTCTCTTTTATCGGGCGATAAACAGGGCTGTGATTCCCATTGATCTGAATTGACCCAGCCACCTAAATTTGCGGGCTCACTCCAACTATTCTTATCCAGGTAAGAAATATAAATATCGCAACTGCCGAATCCTTCAGGCCGGTTGCAGCCGGTAAAGACCAGCCATTGACCATCCTGCGAAATATTTTGCGCACCTTCATTCTGCTCAGAATTCACATCACCTTCAATCGGGCTCGCTTTTCCCCATTGTTCATTATTTTTTTTGCTGTTAAAAAAATCTTCATTCGATCCATTCAGTCTTCTCGTAAAAACAAGCTCTTTGCCATCAATGGTAAGAGAAGGAAAATATTCCGATTCAGAAGTATTAATGTCTGCTCCCATATTTTGCGGGGCAAATACATAATCCTTATTCGCATTTTTTTTAGCATACTCTACTGCAAAATTATAGCAGCGTTTGCGGTATTCGGCAGCCTTTAATGAAGTTGAATTTTTGGGAGGTTTTTTATCTAATAATTCATTGATAGCATTTAATGCTTTTTCAAATTCTCCCTGTCCTGCCAGGTTGATAGAGTAAGGAAGTTTATACTCGATAGTATAATCGGGGTCCTGGGCGAAAGCTTTTTCGTAATATTCCGTACTGGATTTATAATTTTTTTGTTGACCGTACACACCGGCAAGAGACAGCCAGGCTTCCAGGTATTTATTATCAATTTGCAGGGCCTGCTGAAGCAGATCAGCGGCTTGCGTAAGATGACCGTCCTGTGCCTGTTCCATGGCCTGGTTATAAAGTGCAATCGCTTTTTTATCAACTTTAGCAGGGTCATACGACTGCGAAACAGAACTATGGAGAAATGAGTAGGTAATGAGATACAGGAAAAGCTTTTTCATTGATTGGAATATTTCAATATAATAACGAAACTAATTGATTTTTATTCCTTTCTCTTTATATAAACCGTTATGTATGGCTCACGGCTTTCTTTAGGGAACATTTATATACTTATGTATCTGCAGGCTCAGCTCCCACTGGGGATTGGCTTTAATATATTCAACAATGAGCGGTGTCATTTGCGCAGCTTTACTCCATTCAGGTTGCAGGTATAGTTTGCATGAAGCCGGTACCAGTGCCGCATATTTTTCTGCCCATGCGAAATCAGATTTATTAAAAATGATAATTTTTAATTCATCCGCTACGCTGATAACTTCCGGAAGAGGTTCTTTGAATTTTTTGGGTGATAAACAGATCCAATCCCAACTGCCGCTTAGTGGCGATGATCCTGAAGTTTCGATATTGGTTTGTAATCCTGCTTCCTGCAATTCTTTTGTGAGTTTATCCAGGTTATGCATCAGGGGTTCACCACCTGTAATAACAACTATTTCTGCCGGAGTCTTTTTAACCTCAAACGTCAAACTTCGAACTTCAAACAATGGATGTTTATCAGCATCCCAACTTTCCTTTACATCACACCATACACAGCCCACATCACAGCCACCTAAACGAATAAAATAGGCTGCTCTTCCCTGGAAGAAACCTTCGCCCTGGATGGTGTAGAAATGTTCCATTACCGGGAGTAATGTTTGGGCTGTATCTTGTATTGTATTAACCATTTTCACAATTTCTTTTATCTACCCATAATATTGATATTCCTCTTAACCCCCCTTGAGGGGATGGGGGCTAATTCTTCATTATACAGGACTGAAAGGTATTCTTCATCAATGCCGCTATTGTCATAGGTCCTACTCCTCCCGGTACTGGCGTTATCCAGGAACATTTCGGGGCAACTGCATCAAAATCTACATCACCTTTTAATTTAAAACCGCTTTTCCTGGTTTTATCTTCAGCTCTTGTTATGCCTACATCTATAATGACGGCACCGTTTTTTACCATATCTTCTTTTACAAATCCAGGTCGTCCCAATGCTGCTACAATTATATCTCCCTGCAAACAAATTTCCTTCAGATTTTTTGTTTGCGAATGACAAATGGTGACCGTACAATTGCCCGGATTGCTGTTGCCACTCAATAAAATGCTCATGGGCCTGCCAACAATATTGCTTCTTCCTATCACAATAGCATGTTTACCTTTTGTATCTATTTTATAATGTTGTAATAACAACATTATTCCATAAGGAGTAGCCGGAACAAATGCAGTCAATCCCTGTACCATTCTGCCAATGTTTACGGGATGAAAACCGTCAACATCTTTATCCGGATTTATTGTATTAATAACATTTTCATCCGAAATATGTTTCGGTAAAGGAAGTTGTACCAATATCCCGTCAATATCGGTATCCGTATTGAGCTCTTCAATTTTTTCGAGGAGCTTGTTTTCTGAAATGGTTTCTTCAAAACGGATCATTGTGGATTTAAACCCGGTTTCTTCACAAGCTTTTACCTTCGCAGCCACATAGGTTTCACTGGCGCCATTATTTCCTACCAATATAGCCGCAAGATGAGGAATCTTCTTTCCTTCATTGGAACGTTGAGCTACATCAATTCTAAGGTCATCTTTTATGGCCTGGGCGGCTTTTTTCCCATCTAAAATTTGCATGGCGCAAACCTACAGAAAGTTTGTGTCCGAACCTGCTATACATCGAATAAAAAAGGCGTTTTTAGTATTGCCCGGGTCATACGGATGTAATATTATTTTTATAACTTACCAATACCAAAACCCGCTTCGATTGAGAATTCGTTTGATCTTCCTTTTTTTGATAGTGGTATATGATGTAATATCCGCTAATGGTCAGCAGTTACGCCGGCCTGTTGCCGTTCCTTATACCGGCCTCGGTGCTTATAGTATTAATCATGCCGATGTTTTTTCCTTTACGGCCAACCAGGCTTCATTGGCGCAATTAAAAAATGCCGGTGTAGCTGTTTATGGTGAAAGGCAGTTTCTTCTCAGCGAACTCAACAATTATACCGCCGCTTTTGGATTACCAACGCAGTCGGGAAATTTCGGATTAAAAGCAGGCTATTATGGATTCAGTGATTATAATGAGACGCAACTTTGCCTGGCTTATGGCAGAAAGTTAGGCGATAAGGTTGACCTGGGCGCCCAGTTCAATTATAACGGCATCCGGATTGCCGGATACGGAAATGATGCCGCTATCAGTTTTGAGTTAGGAACAATATTGCATCTGACAGATAAACTTCATGCAGGTATACATATTAATAATCCTGTTGGTGGCAAATTTGGAAAAGATCAGCAAGAAAAATTATCATCTGTTTATACAGCGGGAATTGGATATGAGGCTTCGGATAAATTTTTTGTTAGTACAGAAATTATAAAAGAAGAAGATCAGGCTGTGAACGTAAACGCAGGTTTGCAATACAAATTTCTTCCACAACTATTAACAAGGATTGGGATCTCAACTGCTACTTCAACCGGGTGGATAGGCATAGGTTTATCGTGGAAATCATTCAGGTTAGATGTTACAACTGCTTATCATCCGCAACTTGGGATTACACCGGGATTGCTATTGCTTTTTAATTTAAAATCAAAAGAAATTGAAAAGGATTAGCATTATACTATTCACTTTTCACATTTCACTTCTCATTTGCCTGGGGCAGGATATTCCCCCATCTGCCGAACAGCAATTAGAAAATCTTACAGATGCTGAACAGGCCGAAACAGAAGATGATTCTTACTTGCAGCAACTGGAGCATTTCAAAAAAAATCCAGTCAACCTGAATGTTGCTGATATAAACGAGTTAAGAGAATTAAGACTACTTACCGATCTGCAAATATTTAACCTGCTTTCTTATCGCAGGCTCTTTGGTAAATTCATAAGTATCTATGAATTACAGGCTATACCGACCTGGGATGTAAACACCCTTCGGAAATTATTGCCATTTATTACCATTACCTCACCTGTTTCGCTAAAAGATGATCTCGGTTTCCGTTTCAAAAATGGGGGCCGGCATTTGTTATTCCGGTTTACACAGGTATTAGAAAAACAAAAAGGATTTGATAAATCAACAACAGGTACTAAATACCTGGGCGGCCCCCAACGATTTTTTTTTCGATACCGGTATAGCTACAAAAATTTACTTCAGTTTGGCGTAGTGGCAGATAAAGATGCGGGTGAACAATTTTTTAAAGGTTCTCAACAAAAAGGGTTTGATTTTTATTCTTTCCATTTGTTTGCAAAAAGGATCGGTATTATCCAGGCGCTTGCATTGGGTGATTTTACTGTTAATATGGGGCAGGGGTTGATACAATGGCAAAGCCTGGCTTTCAAAAAAAGTGTTGACATAACGGGTGTCAAAAGACAATCAGCGGTTCTTCGTCCGTACAATTCAGCCGGTGAGTTCAATTTTAACCGCGGAGCAGGTATTACTATTAAAAAAGAAAATATTGAAGTGACGGTCTTTGCATCCATTCGTCAGTTGAGTGCAAACCTGGTAACAGATACGGCCAGCTTCGAAGATTATATTTCTTCGTTTCAAATGTCGGGCTATCATAGGACGGAAGCAGAAGTTGCCGACAAAAATAGTTTGCGGCAGACTTCTTTGGGAGGTAATATTAAATACGCCGGCAACCGGTGGCATGTTGGTGTCAATGGTATTCATTACAATTTCTCAATGCCCATCCAGAAAAGAGATGAGCCGTATAATTTGTTTGCCATCAGCGGAAAGGATTGGTATAATTTAAGTGTGGATTATAGTTATACTTATAAGAATTTTCATTTTTTTGGAGAAGCCGCAACTGATAAAAATTTAAGTAAAGCTTTTTTAAATGGCATTTTGATCAGTGTTGATCCAAAAGTTGATTTATCTGTTGTACAACGGGCCATTGACAAAAAATACCAGGCTGTCAGTGGCAATGCATTTACAGAAAATACATATCCAACAAATGAAAATGGGATTTATGCCGGGATCACGGTGAGGCCGGCTGCGGCGTGGCGACTGGATGCATATGGCGATATCTATAAATTTCCCTGGCTTAAATACCAGGTGGATGCTCCCAGCTATGGAAGAGATTTTTTTGCACAATTGACTTATACTCCCAATAAACAGGTTGAAATATATACCCGGTTCAGAAATGAAGCAAAACAGGCTAATCAATCAGGCAATTTAACTCCAACAAATAACCTGGTACAAGTGTCCAAACAAAATTGGCGATGGCAAACCAGTTATAAAATAAACCCAACTATTGCCCTACGCAGCCGGGTAGAAATGATCTGGTATAATAAGAAGGAAGAAAACAGCGAAACGGGTTTTCTTGCGTTTGCAGATCTCATTTACAAACCAATGATGAAACCGTATTCAGGAGTTTTTAGATTGCAATATTTTGAAACAGATGGTTATAATTCCCGTTTATATGCTTATGAAAATGATGTATTGTATAGCTATTCTATTCCTGTTTTCTATGACAAGGGCTACCGCTATTACCTTACGCTGAATTACGATCTCAGCAAAAAAACGTCTTTTTGGCTACGATGGTCGCAAACAATCTATAAGGATAAAAATACCATTGGATCAGG
>JAKFEJ010000488.1:0-9628 GCA_036675745.1 Chitinophagaceae bacterium
CCACCGCTACAAACAATATTTCTTGCCGCTTCGCTTACGGCTATCATCGTGCCTTTGTAGGGATCAGCATATACGTAGCGGCTATTGCAATCGGTGGTAACAGCCAATCCTTTTTTGGATCCTTTTACTATTACCACAGCAGCATCAGTAGGCGCATTGGTAGATGTATTAGCTGTTCCAACCATACTGTCATACTGGTTGTATATCCAACGCTTCGAAGCAATTGAAGGAAGTTGTATGATTTGTTCAGCTATTGCTTTCAGATCTTTTGGTTCAGGTATAGTAGAAGCAGTAAATTTTTTTATTTCTGCAAAATAAGCAGGCTCCCGGTATTCCCTTTCATACTGCGGTGCACCACCCCCTAATACTAATTCATGCGCCGGTAAAGATGCTTCCAGTTCACCATGCATATAAAAATTCAAAATCCCATCATCCGTCACTTCACCAATAACAGAACAAGGCAGGTCCCATTTTTCAAAAACTTTTTTTACTACATCTTCTTTCCCTTTTTCTGCTACCATCAACATTCTTTCCTGGCTTTCACTCAACAGCAATTCCCAAGCTTTCATATTTTGCTGACGGGTAGGGACTTTATCAAGGTCAATCCGCATACCTACTTCGCCTTTGGCACTCATTTCCGCAGTAGAACAAATAATTCCGGCCGCACCCATATCCTGCATACCCACTACCGCTCCTGTTTGTATTACTTCCAGGCATGCTTCCAATAACTTCTTTTCCTGGAAAGGATCGCCAACTTGCACAGCAGGTAAGTCCTGTGCACTTTCCGCAGTAATATCTGCCGATGCAAAGGAGGCACCACCGATACCATCTTTACCGGTCGCACTACCCACAAACATCACCGGATTACCTTTTCCCAATGCAGTCGCAGAAACAGTTTCGCCGACTTTTACAATACCAACACTCATTGCATTCACGAGCGGATTGGTATGATAACATTGATCAAAATATATTTCGCCCCCTACTGTGGGGACGCCAAAACAATTTCCATAATGACCAATGCCATGTACTACACCGGAAAGCAGGTGCTGGGTTTTATCTTCTTCCAAATTTCCGAAACGCAGTGAATTTAATGAAGCAATCGGTCTTGCTCCCATGGTAAAAATATCACGATGTATCCCACCTACACCGGTAGCTGCTCCCTGGAAAGGTTCAATGGCTGAAGGATGATTATGCGATTCAATTTTAAAAACAACACCGAGTCCATCACCGATGTCCATCAGCCCTGCATTTTCCTCACCGGCTTTCACCAGCATTTTTCCGCCTTCACGGGGTAGGGTTTTTAGCCATTTAATAGAATTTTTATAACTACAATGCTCACTCCACATAGCAGAAAATGCACAGAGTTCATTAAAATTGGGCATACGTCCCAGTTTCTTTTGGATCAATTCAAACTCTTCCTCTGTAAGCCTGAGTTGCTGCGCTGTTTTTACGGTTATTTCCATGAAAATTGTAAAAGGTTATTGAAGTCCCGATAATTATCGGGAGCAAAACTAAGGAAATAGAAAGTATGAAGAAAGAGATATGAAGTCTGAGGCCGGAAGCCTGAATACAGAAACTAAGTTTTACAACTCGACTTATGTAGCTCATCTTACATCAGACCTCTGACTTTCGACTTCCAACATCCGAGTACAGACAGGGCATGCCCTGTCTCTTCCGGCATCTGATCTCCAACTTCTGACTAATAATAGCTATTTTGCAATGCTAAAACTATTCTGTTTGGAGTACCTTCTTTTCGTTGTTTATCTTTTATTATTTGCCTGGCTGGTCACAAAAACCAGCTTTTTTTCCAAAACTGGTTTAACCAAACCACAATTAGTTATTATTTTTTTGTTGAAAGTAATAGCTGGTATTTTTTACGGCTGGATGGGTCATTTTTATGGAGGTTTTGCCCAAATGGTGGATACCTGGAATTATCATCACAATGGATTGGCGGAATATCACTTATTAAAAACTGATTCCCATGAATATTTTACCAATTTATTTCACAATCCTTACACGAAAGAAGGTGTTGATAGCTTTTTTGGTTCCAAAGATTCTTATTGGAATGACCTGAAATCAAACGTATTCACCAAGATCATTTCCATTTTCCACATATTTAGTTTTGGACAATATTATGTTAATGTCATTTTCTATGGATTTATTTCCCTTTTCGGACCTATGGCGGTTTACAGGGTTATGATTGATGTTTTCCCAAACAAAAAAAATATCGTCCTGCTGGCTATTTTCTTCGTCCCTTCTTTTTATTACTGGTCAAGCGGCATACATAAAGAAGGACTCATCTTCACCGGCATAGCTCTGATCATTTATCATATTTATTTTGGCAATAAAGAGAAAAGGTTTGGATTAAAAAGATGGCTGGGTATTTTGTCAGGATTGTTCATCCTGCTTCTATTAAGAAATTTTGTCCTTGTCATTATTATACCTGCAATAATTGCCTGGTTGCTGGCAAACAAGTGGCCGAAATATGGGCTGACATGTTTTACAGCTATCTATCTTATTAGCACAGTCGCATTTTTTACGTTGCGGTATGCAGATGCAAGACTTGATTTCCCACAGGCTGTTGCAGATAAGCAAAGGGCTTTTATAGAAAATGTAGGGAAGTCCAGTGTTCCCATCCAGGAACTGAAGCCTACGGCATTGAGTTTTTTAATAAATACACCACAAGCTATTTCTTTATCTACAGTAAGACCTTATCCTGGTGATGTACACCATTTACTCTCTCTGGCAGCGGCTATAGAAACGGAGCTGCTATTGCTGTTGTTTTTTCTTTTTCTCATTTTCCCACGGCGAAATATAACGCAATCAAAAAATGTAATTTATTTCTGCACTTTCTTCTCGCTTTCCCTTTTACTGGCAATTGGGTTCAGTGTCAACAACCTGGGTGCAATCGTTCGCTACCGGAGCGTAATTATTCCATTGGTAGTAGTGTTTATGGCTGTATTAACAGATTGGGAGAAGCTCACCAGACTTTGTTCAAAATACTTTAAAAAAAATAATAATTTAAATCATTCCAGATAATTTCTTCCAAATTCCATTTGTTTATCAATAATTTTCAATGTTTTGCACATTTTTATGGTAAAAAACCATAATGATCTATAAAAAAAATTGGCATACTTGAGCTAATTCATTTGCTTTGCAAAAAATTATGATATTATGTCGTCACTTCGTTTCAAAGCAATTTCCAACCTAAGTACCTCAGATCATACTGAAGTAGCCAGTTCGGCTAAAATAACCGCCATTTTTGGCAGCAATGTATTTACGCTAAAAACCGCCAGGGAATTTTTAAGCGATGAAGCCTATAAAAGCCTTACAGGCTCAATAAAAGCCGGGCAAAAGATTGACAGAGCTGTAGCTAATCAAATAGCAACAGGTATGCGTGCATGGGCTGAAGCTAAGGGTGTTACACATTTTACACATTGGTTTCAACCTTTAACCGGAACTACCGCTGAAAAACATGATTCATTTTTTACATTAAAAAGTGATGGAACGCCTATCGAGCAATTTGAAGGCGATACTTTGATACAACAAGAGCCAGATGCATCGTCTTTTCCAAGTGGTGGCCTACGTGCAACATTTGAGGCAAGAGGTTATACGGCATGGGACCCTTCCTCCCCAGCCTTTATTATGGAAATAGGAAACGGCAAAACACTTTGCATTCCTACCATTTTCGTTTCTTACACTGGTGAATCACTGGATTATAAAGCGCCTTTGTTAAAAGCATTAGAATCATTGAACAAAGCTGCAGTAGATGTTTGTAATTATTTTGACAAAAACATAAGTCGTGTTACGCCAACTCTTGGTTGGGAGCAGGAATATTTTGTTATTGACGAAGCCATGTTCAATGCCCGTCCCGACCTGGTAATGTGCGGAAGAACTGTATATGGTCATAACTCTGCCAGAAACCAACAGATGGAAGATCATTACTTTGGTTCTATTCCTGAAAGGATCTACGCTTATATGCGTGATTTTGAAACAGAATCTTACAAGCTTGGAATTCCTTTACGCACAAGACATAATGAAGTGGCTCCAGCCCAGTTTGAATGTGCGCCGATCTTTGAAGAAGTAAGCCTGGCTGTTGATAATAATTCATTACTGATGGATGTGATGGATCGTGTAGCCCGTCGTCATAAACTGCGTGTGTTATTGCATGAAAAACCATTTGCTGGTATCAACGGAAGTGGAAAGCATAATAACTGGAGCATGGCTACTGATACAGGTGTTAATCTTTTAGCTCCCGGCAAAACACCAAAGACCAACCTGATGTTCCTTACTTTCTTTGTGAATACAATTAAAGCGGTACATGATTATGCTGACCTGGTGAGAGCTTCAATCGCATCGGCGCCTAATGATCACCGTCTTGGAGCTAACGAAGCGCCACCTGCTATCATTTCCGTATTCATTGGTCAATACCTGACCAAAGTATTGCAGGAAGTAAAAGAAAGAGTGGGCGGTAAATTTGACGAGCAGGATGAAAGCATGCTGAAGATCGATATTCATAAAAGCATTCCTGAATTGCTGATGGATAATACCGATCGTAACCGTACTTCTCCTTTTGCGTTCACAGGTAATAAATTTGAATTCCGTGCTGTAGGTTCTACTGCTAATTGCGCTAACCCGATGACAGTATTGAACACCATCATGGCGGAAACACTGAAGAATTTTAAAAAGGAAGTAGACGTATTGATTGAAAAAGGTGAAAAGAAAGAGATCGCTATCATGCATGTGATCCGTGAATATATTGTTGCGAGTGAAAAAGTATTGTTTGAAGGAGACGGCTACAGTGAAGCATGGACGAAAGAGGCGGAAAAAAGAGGATTACCTAATATAAAAACTACACCGTTGGCATTGGATGCGATGGTAACTGAAAAAGCCAAAAAACTTTATAAAAACAACAATATATACACTCATTCGGAACTGGAAGCCCGTCACGAAATAGAGTTGGAAAAGTATATTAAAAAAGTACAGATAGAAGGTCGCATTATGGGCGAACTAGCTACCAGTCATATTTTGCCACCGGCTATCCGTTACCAGAATTTGCTGGCCAACAATATCCGTGGATTGAAAGAAGCAGGGCTGTCTGAATCAGCCTACAGCAACCAAAAGCAGATCCTGGACAAAATATCTGAGCATATAAACAAGGCAAGCGACCTGGTAGAAAAAATGATTGAGGCAAGAAAAATCTGCAATAACATTGAGAATACCAGGGAAAAAGCAATTGCTTACCAAAGCAAAGTAAAAGATGCTTTCTTTGATCAGATCCGCTACCATGCTGATAAGCTTGAATTGCTGGTAGATGATAAAGAATGGTATTTACCGAAGTACAGGGAGATGCTTTTCCTGAGATAGTTTAAAAAAATTGATACGTTAATAAGTTGAAAGGTTGATAAGAAGTAAAATTCTTATCAACCTTTTTTTGATTGTGTGATAGACGGGGCCATCTCCCGGCAATCAACTTATCAACCTTTCAACTAACTAACCTACCTGAAATTCGCTTTCATTACCCGCAATACATTTCCACCCAGTATCTTTTTAATAGTTTTTTTTGAATACCCTCTTTTCAGTAATTCTTCCGTGATCTTAGGATAAGCTGTTACATCATCCATACCAACTGGCAGGGAGCTGACTCCATCATAATCAGCGCCAATGCCTGCATAATCATCCCCAACCAGTTTTACTATATAATCGATATGATCTGCAAGATCCCCTATTGTTGGGCGAACTTTGCTTAATTCTTCTCTATAATATTTACGCCACTGTTTTTTCATAGCAATAGAATCATTATTAACAGCAAGCAAAGAGTCCTGGATGATTTGCTTACCAGGGCCATTCAGGTATTCAGCCCGTTTATCAAATGCGGCACTGATAAATCCTGAATAAAAATTTACGCAGATAACACCACCATTTTTAGCCACAGCTTTTATCTGCTCATCTTTTACATTTCTGAAAACAGGACAAATACTCCAGACAGAACTATGAGAAAGCAAAACAGGTTTTGTTGTAGTGGCAATTGCATCATAAAAAGTTTGTTCGCCTGTATGAGAAAGATCAACAATGATCCCTAGTTCATTCATTCGCATTACTACTTGTTTACCAAAATCAGTAAGACCCTTTTTTCTTGCAGGCTCTTCGGAAGTCTCCCCCTTGGAGGGAGATTTAGAGGGGGCCGTTTCATCCATAGCGCTGCTAGCCCAATTGGTGCTATTGTTCCAGGTAAGTGTCATATAACGCATGCCACGTTGATACAATGCTTCCAGCTTTTTGATATCATTTTCGATCATGTGGCCGCCTTCCACTCCTATTAATGCCACCAGTTTCTTTTGTCGTATCCCTTTCCTTACCTGGCCATAGTTTTTAGCCAACAGCACCCGATCATTATTACGCACTGCAATACTTTCCAATGAATCGATTTCCTGGTTGGCATCTTTGTAAACGCCTTCTTTGTTACGGGCATCAGGCCCCGTGAATACAGAAAAGAACTGAACATCTACTCCTCCTTGTTTAAAGCGGTCGAGATCACTATGCCCTTCCGGGATTTTGCGAGAAATATCTTTACCATCCAACACGGCTGAAGAAAGAACATCATTATGTGTATCGATTAAAACAGCTTTTTGGTGAAGTTTTTTATAAGATTGTGAACTAGCGGCTACACAGATCAGCAAGACTCCACAAGCAAGGCATATTTTTTTTACCATAACATTTCTGTTTTTAAATTAAAAATCCCGGCTAACGACCGGGATTTTATCTGACTAATATACTCACTTTATTTCAGCTGAAAGCCTTCTAAAAATTTAGTATTAAAATCACCGGCGCGGAAACGTTCATCCTGCATCAGTTGCAAATGAAAAGGAATAGTCGTTTTCACTCCTTCTATCACATATTCACTCAAAGCCCTGTACATGGTATCAATAGCTTCATTCCTCGTTCGGGCTATTGTTATTAATTTACCAATCATCGAATCATAGTAAGGAGGAATTGTATAACCTGCATATACATGGCTATCAACCCTTACACCATGTCCACCAGGTTGATGTAACGTTGTGATTCTGCCGGGTGAAGGACGAAAATCATTATAGGGATCTTCTGCATTGATCCGGCATTCTATAGAATGCATTTGTGGAATATAATCATTACCCGAAATCCTTTCTCCACCTGCAATTTTGATCTGTTCCTTGATCAGATCAAAATTAATAACCTCTTCTGTAACGCAATGTTCTACCTGGATGCGGGTATTCATTTCCATAAAATAAAAATTCCGATGTTTATCAACCAGGAACTCAATAGTTCCTACACTTTCATAGTTGATAGCACCTGCTGCTTTCTTGGCCGCTTCGCCCATTTGCTGGCGGAGTTCATCGGTCATAAAAGGAGAAGGCGACTCTTCTACCAGCTTCTGATGCCGACGTTGAATAGAACAATCTCTTTCACTCATATGGCATACATTACCATATTGGTCACCCGCTACCTGTATTTCAATATGCCTTGGCTCTTCTACATATTTTTCCATGTAGATTCCATCATTCTTAAAAGATGCGGCGGCTTCAGCTTTAGCCGTGTCGTATGCTTTTTCCATTTCTGAATCCTGCCATACAATACGCATTCCCTTACCACCGCCACCAGCTGTAGCTTTTAAAATAACAGGGTAACCCATGTTTTTTGCAAGTCCTTTTGCTTCATCAAGGCTTTTCAATAAGCCTTCGCCGCCCGGCACTACAGGTACACCGGCTTTGATCATTGTATCTTTCGCAGTTATTTTATCACCCATCCGATTGATCATATCCGGGGTAGGCCCAATGAATTTAATGCCATGATCATTACATATTCCTGCAAACTTTGCGTTTTCTGCAAGAAACCCATAACCTGGATGAATAGCATCTGCATTGGTAATTTCTACCGCTGCCATCAGGTGTGCAATATTGAGGTATGAATCGCTGCTTTGTGGCTTTCCTATACATACGGCTTCATCAGCAAATTTTACATGCAAGCTATCACGGTCAGCTGTAGAATAAACAGCTACTGTTTTTATGCCCATCTCACGACAGGTGCGAATAACACGGAGTGCAATCTCTCCCCTGTTAGCTATTAATATTTTTTTGAACATTCAGGTAATTTGAAATTTGAATCCCGATAATAACTATCGGGAGTGATGATTTGAAAATAAAATCAGTAAGTCAATTAAAAAGTAAAATGTAGCAGTTAATGCATTTTCAAATTGACTCATTCTCAAATTAAGCGGGTTCTACCAAAAACAAAGGTTGATCGTATTCAACCGGTGAAGCGTCTTCTACTAATACTTTTACAATCTTCCCACTGATCTCGCTTTCAATTTCATTGAAAAGTTTCATCGCTTCAATAATGCAAACAATTTTTCCCTGTGTCACTTCGTCTCCCGGTTCTACAAAATTGGGTTTATCTGGAGACGCTTTGCGATAGAAGGTGCCGATCATTGGGCTTTTAATCGTTAACAGGTTTGAAGCCGGAGTTTCCGGAGCTTTTGCTTTTTCTCCTGCGGAAGCTGCTGCAGGAATTGCAATTTGTTGTGGAGGAGCTGCCACGGCCTGTTGTTGAGCCGGCGAATAAGAAGGCGCTGATAACACCTGGGTTATATGTTCTTCCTTTTGTTTAATAGTTACTTTAAAATCTTTTTGCTCAATTGTCAGTTCACCTATATTGGATTTATTGACCATTTTGATCAACTCTTGTATTTGTTTGAAATCCATGTTTTTCAATTTAATAGACAGTTTAGATTTTTATTAGAAATGAGGGCTAAGGTAAGGAAATCGAATCCAGTTTATCAAGAATTCTTGGCCATTTTGATCAAAAAAGGGTTGAAATCAATCAAAAATGGCCTAAAATCGGGAGATTTCGGGCCATTTTTGATAAAAAATTGAAGCCTGGAATATCGCTTATTCTTTCACTCTTTCTAAGTATTCGCCAGTCTTGGCATTAATCCTGATTTTCTCTCCTTCATTTACAAATAAAGGAACGTTTACGGTAGCACCTGTTTCTATAGTAGCCTGCTTTAAGGTGCGGGTAGCCGTATCGCCACGCAAACCCGGCTCTGTATAAGTCACCAGCATCACAATTTTATCAGGCAATTCAACACTCATGGGAAGTTCTGTTTCGGTATTTATGAGCAAGGAAACGTTTTGTCCGTCTTTCAAAAATTGGGGAGCGTCGATCATGCTTTCCTGGACGGTCACTTGTTCAAAGGTTTCAGTATCCATAAAACTGTAGCCTGTATCGTCTTTATATAAAAACTGGTATTCTTTTCTTTCCACACGAACCGGGTATATATTGTCACCGGAATTCCATGTTTTTTCAATAGAGCGGTTATTATCAACGCCTTTCAGCTTTGCCCACACCTTTGCTGCTGCCCGGGCTGTTTTATTTTCACCAAATTCCACTACTGAGTATAAGCTACCATCCAGTTTGATGATAAGGCCCCGGCTGATATCTGCTGTACTTGCCATAAAGAAAGCTTTTAGCTCTGAGCTTCGGGCTTCGAGCTTGTTAAAAATATTTTTTGAGGCGGCAAAGATAGGGAAATGTGAAAAAGTGATAATGTTTTAACCCGTTTTACCATTTGTGTTTATTGGCGAATGATGCA
>JAKFEJ010000717.1:0-9599 GCA_036675745.1 Chitinophagaceae bacterium
GGTATGTATGTTTGTGTGCCAAGAAACATGGTGCAGGCGGCAGGCATGTACAATACTTTATTGAAGGGAAATGATCCTGCTATTGTTGTTGAATGCCTCAATGGTTACCGGTTAAAAGAAAAAGTGCCGGCTAACCTGTTAGAAATGACAGTGCCTTTAGGTATTCCTGAAATTATCAAAGAAGGAAATGATATAACTATTGTATCATATGGATCTACATTACGCATCATCCAGGATGCCGTTATTTCTTTAGAAAAGAATGGTATAAGTTGTGAAATAATAGATGTACAGACGTTATTGCCTTTTGATATTCATCATAAGATTATTGAATCATTAAAGAAGACCAACCGGATCGTTTTTATAGATGAAGATGTGCCAGGTGGAGCAGCAGCGTATATGTTCAATAAGGTAATGGAAGAACAAGGCGGGTATAAATACCTTGATGTATCTCCACGAACAATTACCGGCAAAGCTCATCGTCCGGCATATGGAAGTGATGGAGACTATTTCAGTAAACCAAATGCTGAAGAAATCGAAACAGTGATAAAAGAAATGATGGCGGAATAGAGGGGCAATGAGCAATGGGTAATAGACAATAGGCAATTGGCAATAAACAAGGGAGCGACTTCAAAGACTGGTAGCAATTATAAGTATGACTGCTATAAGTGTTAAAGAAACCAAAGTATATAAGCTGGCATTTGCACTGGCTATGGAGATATATGAAATTTCCAAAAAATTACCTAAAGAAGAAACTTATTCTTTGACTGACCAGATTCGCAGATCATCCCGGAGTGTCTGTATTTGTTTGTTAGAAGCATATCGCAAAAAAAGATATCCCGCCCATTTTGTTTCCAAGGCTACCGACAGCGATATGGAAAATTCTGAAACTTCCGGCTGGCTTGATTTTGCAGTAGAATGTAAATACATTGATGCAATGCAACACAAGCAAATGATTGCTAAAAATGAAGAAATCGGCAGGTTGTTGCATCATATGATAAATAATCCAGGCAAGTATTGAGAGATAATGTGCAATTGGCAATAAGCAGAACGAACTATAAACTACTGTCGTAGCCATACTGAAGGATCTACTTGCTGTAGGACACCATTGTCTATTGCCCATTGCTTATTGCCTGTTAATTTTTTAGTAGTATCTTAATAGTAGTAATAATTTTATTAACTCTAAAATTGGAAACTATGCCTATTGTAAAAGTTATCGAGGTCATTTCTTCATCTGCTAAGGGAATTGATGACGCTATTCAGAATGCGGTTACCGAAGCATCAAAGACGGTGAGAAATATTGATTCCGTGTATGTGAAGGATATAAAAGCTCATGTGAAAGACGGAAAGATCAGTACCTATGGTGTGGTTTGTAAAATCTCTTTCCGGCTGGAAGATTAATTGAACGTTGCCGCTAAAGTTTTATAATCCCGTTTTTAAGCGGGATTTTTTTTTATTTAATAGTGTAGCGAAGCAGTATTTTTGGAATACAATGCCAACTGACTTTCTCTATATTATTGATATTCTCGGAACTTTTGCCTTTGCTGTGGCAGGAGCTTTTTCAGCCATGGCCAAAAAATTAGATCCATTCGGAGTGCTGGTGCTTTCCTTTGTCACGGCGATTGGCGGCGGTACGCTTCGTGATATCCTGATCGGGAACCTGCCGGTAAACTGGCTGACCAATGAGACTGCAACCGTTGTGATATTTGTAGCTGCGATAGCCGCCATGTTTTTTAGCCGTTACCTGAAACAATTAACTACTACTTTATTTTTATTTGATGCAGTGGGATTGGGTTTATTTACTATTGTTGGTGTAGAGATAGGCGTGGCAAAAGGCTTTAGTATGGGGATTTGTATCGCCATCGGAACCATTACTGCTTGTTTTGGCGGTGTTACCAGGGATGTGTTGCTGAATAATGTGCCCTTGCTTTTTCGAAAAGAGATCTATGCCATGGCCTGCATCGCGGGCGGCCTATTATATTTTTTGCTGAAACACTTCCAGGTTGATGGGGAACTGGCAAAGATCATCTGTATCATAGCGATACTTACTATCCGGATACTGGCATTCAGGTTTAATTGGTCTCTGCCCGCATTTTACACGGAAAAGAATAAAACGGAAATTAAAAAATGAAATTCAAACTTTACCAGGTAGATGCATTTACAGATAAATTGTTTGGTGGCAATCCTGCCGCTGTCATCCCTTTAAAAAAATGGATCCCTGATGAGCTGATGCAAAAGCTGGCGATGGAAAACAATCTGGCCGAGACGGTATTTTTTGTCCCTTCTGCCAACAAAGACGCTGATTATGATATCCGCTGGTTTACACCAGTGCTGGAGATCAATCTTTGCGGGCATGCAACGCTGGCATCCGCCTTTGTCTTGTTCAATATTTTGAAAGATAAAAAAAGATCGGTCACCTTCAGTTCTAAAAGTGGGTTGCTTACAGTAAAAAAGAAAAAGGATATGCTGTTGATGGACTTTCCAAGTTGGAAGCCGGAAATGATCAGTGAATATTCTGAAGGATTGAAAGAAGCATTAGGCGTAAATGAAATCGTTGCTGCATATAAATATCGTGATCTGCTGGTAGAGTTAAATAAAGAAGAAGAGGTAGCGAATGCCAAACCTGATTTTACAGCATTGAAAAAAACAGGCGAGAAAGTTATCATCACTGCTCCGGGTAAAAAAGTAGATTTTGTTTCCCGCTTCTTTGCTCCCATTGCCGGTATAGATGAAGATCCTGTTACAGGCTCGGCTCATTCGCAACTTATTCCTTTCTGGAGTGAAAAGTTGAATAAGAAAATAATGCAGGCAAAACAATTATCACAACGGGGCGGTGATATTTATTGTGAACAAAATGATGACAGGGTAATCATGGGTGGGAAATGTGTATTTTATATGAAAGGGGAGATCGAAATTTAATCTGATCTTAGCGTAAACAATTAAATAACATGCTCACAGAAAGGGAAAAGAAAGATTTGAAAGTAATTGAAAGACGATTGCAACTACCTAAATGGAAATATGTGCTTATACACGGGGTTTTATTATGGGGTATCTCTACTGCAATTTTGGTTACAATTATTGATTTGTTGTTTCGTGATAAATCATTGCAGGAGTTATGGTATAAAGGCCTTCTTACTCGTTTTTTTATTCTGCCGTTGACAGGAATAGCTGTTGGATTGATAATGAGAAATTCTTATAAAAAACAATACCAGAAACTTAAAGAAAAAGAAATAGCTGTTAATTAAGAAATCTTGCCTTCACATCGGGTGCCGGTATCATACATTCTTCCTTTTTCCCAAACCATTTATACCTGTTCTTAGCTACCCATTTATAAAAAGGTTGACGAATAAATTTCGGGATAATTATTAATCCATATAAAATTTTAGCCGGCCACCTGAGATATTTTGAAATGCGTATAGCAGCGTCAGAGTAAGCGTAAACTTTGTCTTGTTCAATAAGTATGACGCTATCAATTTCAGGGGCGATTTTATATTCTTCCTTTAAACGCTTACCTGCTTCAGATTGCAACGGGGCGAATTTTAAGATGGCTTTTTTATCATTGCGGATAGCAAAATTTACCATAGCATTACAGTAATTACACACTCCATCAAAAAGAATAACAGGGTTTTCTTGCATTGAAGCGCAAAGGTAAAGCTGTTTTTAAACGGATTAGTTGTAATTTTCATTGATTTTATCCTTATGGCAAACTTACCAAAGCTGCTGTACCGCACCGGCAATTTTTTTTTATTGGTTTCCTTCGCATTTTCTTCAATGGCTGCTCATAGCCAATTGTTGTATTCTCCTGCTGATTCCACAAAGATTTTTTCATGGCTGAACAAAGCAGATGAATTAACAGAAATATCCATATTTGATTCGGCAAGGCATTACGCCAATCTTGCTTTAAATACGAGTAAGGAAAAAAGAATGTTGCGGGGACAGGCTTATGCGCATTTAAAAATCGCGGATATCGTTTATCGCAAAGCCGGAGCGGAATCGCTGGTCTATCATGACTCCATCGCATTAAAGATCGCCACGCAATTGAAGGATAGTTTCCTGATCGCTCTAGCTCATTATCAATTGGGGCAATATTACCTGGAAGAAGAAAAGTATGCGGAAGCGCAGCAGTTTTTTAATAAAGCGCTGAATTTAAAATTCAATAAAGAACAGTCTTCCTATACCGCTGTTGTATATAACGACATCGGGTTTGCTTATGGCGCCCAGGGCCAGATGGATAAACAAGCGGATTGGTACCTGAAAGCAGTCAGGGTATATGAAAAAAATAAAGATCCCGGTGGACTGGCGCAAACCGTTAGTAATTTATCAACGTTGTATAACCAGTTGGGAAAGCATAAAGAAGCTCTGTTGTATGCGAAGGAAGCTATGGCTATCCGTGAAAAGATAGGAGATATTAACGGATTATCTATTTCCTGTAATAATATTTCGCAATTATATCTTGCTGTTGACTCACTGGATGAAGCTATAAAATACCAGCAACTGGGTCTGAAATATGCTGAACAAAGCGGTGTGAAATTGCGGATGTCCAATAGCTATATCAGCATGAGCCTTTTGCTGAATAAGCAAAAGAAAAATAAAGAAGCATTGGAATATGAAAAGAAGAGCATTGCTATATTACAGGAACTGAACGATCAAAACACTCTTGCCCGCCGTTATATAGCAGTCGCTATACTTTCCAAAGCTACTGGTGATTCCATCGCGGCTGTGGATTATTTTAAAAAAGCTTATGAACTATCAACCCAACTAAGAAATAAAGAAAATCTTCGGGATATATTTCTGCACAAAGCGATTTTTTATAAAGACAAAAAAGATTTTTACAACGCATACGAAAGCTATAAGAAATATATTTTATACCGGGATAGCCTCATATCTGCTAAAACAAGAGCTGATATTGCAGAAATAGAAACACGTTATGAAACGGAGAAAAAAGATAATGAAATCGTCCGGTTGAATACGGAACAAAAGATAAGGCAACTGGAAATTGAAAAACAAAAAGCTATTATATCGGGCAATATGTTGTTGGCAAAACAAAAAGAGAATGAAATAAGGTTGCTCTCACAGGAAACAGAATTGCAGGACGTTAAAATAAAACAACAGGAAGAGGAATTGGAGAATCAATTCCTGTTAGCAAAAAGCAAGGAACAGGAACTTCAATTGTCACGGCAGGAGAAGCAGTTAAGAGAGAAAGAAATAAAAGAGCAGAAACAATTGCGGAATATGATAATTATTGGCACAATGATCCTGGCATTGTTCGCAGCGATATTATTTAACAGGTATAAGCTTAAGAAAAAACTGGAGCAACAGGATCAGTTGTTAGCAGTAAGGAGCGATATCGCAAAAGATCTTCATGATGAGATAGGCTCTACATTAACAAGTATAAAGATACTCTCAGAAGTATCACAGAATAACTTAAAAAAAGATCAGCAGAAAGCTTCTTCGTTATTGTATAAGATAACGGAACAGTCATCGCAAATGCAGCAAGGCATGAGTGATATTATCTGGGCCATCAAACCGGATAATGATAAACTGGAAAATATGCTGGTCCGTATGAGGGAGTATGCAAGTCATACACTGGAACCTAAAAATATACTGACAACTTTCCTGGTGGATGAGCCCTCGCTTTCTCAAAGCCTGGATATGCAGCAACGCCGTGATTTTTTCCTGATCTTTAAAGAAGCCATTAATAATGCAGCAAAATATTCACAGGCTACAAAAGTGGAAGTCAGTATAAAAAAGGAAAAAGAGCAGCTTCAATTAAGCGTTTCAGATAATGGTATAGGATTTATTACCGGGAAAGAAACTTCATCCAATGGGTTAAAAAATATGAAAACAAGAGCAGAAGCATTGAAAGGTTTTGTGAACATAAAATCAGAGCCGGGAAAGGGAACCACGGTACTGGCAATAGTACCTGCTACATAATGATGTAGTAAGAATTTGTTTAATAAGATTTTATTTTGTTTGAATATGGCGGTTAAGATCCTGATATACGATGATAATGAGGCATTACGGTTAAGCATAGAGGCATTGATTGCAGAACAACCCGATTTTGAATTATTGGCGGCGATGCCCAATGCCGAAACTGTAAGCGCCGATCTGCAGGACATGAAGCCCGATGTAATATTGATGGACATTGATATGCCGGTAGTAAATGGTGTACAAGCCGTCAGGAATATCCGCCGGATCAATGAACATATTCCTATCATCATGCTGACGGTGTTTGATGATAACGAAAATATCTTCAATGCCATTTGCGCCGGTGCTTCCGGTTATATATTGAAGCGATATGCTACAGAAGAGATTCCCGGTGCGATAAGAGATGTACTAACCGGTGGCGCCCCCATGACCGGATCCGTGGCCCGCAAAGTATTGCAGATGGTACCCCAGGCCAAAAATGAGGAGCAGGAAAAAAGTGATCTTTCAAAAAAAGAAATTGAAATACTACAACTTCTTGTTAAAGGCTATAGTTATAAAATGATAGCCGCCGAGTTAAAGATCAGTATTGATACCGTTCGTTTTCACATCAAGAAAATATACGATAAGCTTCACGTACATTCTGCAACAGAAGCCGTTTCCAAAGCCTTAAAAGATAAGCTTATCTCCTTCTTTTTCTGCTATTGCTACATAATGATGTAGTTTCTTTCTTCTTTTGTGCGCAGTAGATTTGGTTCATGAACAGATTGTTCCTGAACAAAGCATTTCATTATCTCAAAAAAATAAACCGGATGCCATGAAACAAATTTTTCCTATTGTATCTGCAATAATTCTCTTAGCGTGTAACAACCAAAGCAGTAACGCAAACAATAATGCCGGTGATTCAATAACCAACCCGTCTTCTAAAAATGCCATCGCAGAGGCAGATGGTTGCGGTAACACGCTTCTTTTCAAGAAAGGAATTGTGATAGAGGCTGCCACCTATGATGGCAATGGTAAAGTACTGGGATTGCAATCATCGGAGGTAATGAGAGTTTATGAAGAAAAAGGCGAGCTTGTTTCGGAAGTGAATATGAAAACTACTAATGCCCAAGGCAAAGACGAAAAAGTTATAAAGGCCGAATATAGATGTGATGGAAAAAACTTTGTAATGGATATGAATTTCTTAAGAACGGCTGGATCTGGTACAAGCGTTAAGGCTTCAGGGCTTTTCTTTCCACTTAATATAAAGGTAGGAGAAACATTGCCCGATGCCAGTCATACTATCAACATTGCATCCGGCGGTAAGAATATGAAAATTATCTCCGAAATAAAAAACCGCAAGGTGGAGGCCAAAGAATCAATTACTATTCCGGCGGGTGAATTCGAGGCATATAAAATATCGGCCGTTATTGATGCTACTACAGAAATGGAAGGAATGTCTGAGGAAATGAAGAAAAGTATGCAGGAGGTTAAAAAGAGAATGGGAGAAAACCGGTTCATCATCTGGTACACACCAGAATTGACCATATTAAAAATGGAAATGTACATGGGCGGTAAAATGCAAAGCCGCACCGAAGTAACAAAGATTACCAAATAATTAAATCCTGTTAACCATTAACCTTTATGAAAATCGTATCCATTCCCGCACTATTTTTTTTAACGTGTTTCATTTCCACTGCTGCGATAGCGCAACCGGGACAATATGCAGGAACTGAATTTAAAAAATTGATAGAGACCGAATTTACGGATGAGAATAATATTGCCGGTTTAGAAGAATATCAATTACATGAATCAACCTTACTTAACCGTGTAGATGATCCCGAACGGCTTTTTCTGAATGTGTATTCAAAAGGATCTGCCCGTGTAGTGCTGTTTACAGTGCTTACTGATACAGTCGCATTTACTTTTAAGGTATTGGATGTTTTGCATTTAAAAAATGTAAGGGAAGGACTCGAATTCAAATCTGTTACTTGCCGTCGGGATAAAATAGGAAATTCTCAAATACTTGCGTTGGTCAGGACTGCCGAAAAAGAATATTTCACTGATATAAAAAAAGCCTGGATATGTGATTGGGAAAAAAGAAGGTTCAGGGCGATCCCTGTAAAAGGAATTGATTGCCTCAATGAAGGCTATGAACAATTTTAAATAACTACATCGGTCATCGACCTATTAATTTTTTAACTTTTAAATAAACCTGGTATGAAAAAGACATTAGTGTTTTCAATTTTTCTTTTAGTAATTACCTCTTATGTCCAGGCACAAGTGAAAGTGGTTGGCGAGAAAGGCAGGCAAGAAATTGTGGGGGAAAAAGGGAGCGTAGCGATTGTTGGTGAAAAAGGTTCAGGGGATGCCGCTATAGCTAAGAATAATGTACAAATAGAGACCGCATTTGCTGAATATAACCGTCAGCGGGAAGAAATGGAAAAAAGCCTGGCCGCCTTGCATTTGCAAATTGAAGAGGGTATTAGGTTGCTGGAAAAATATAAACGCTTCAAGTCTCCAAAACAGGGCATAGTTCTAAGAAACTCCTGGCGGGATGCGTTAAAACTGCAGGAGGGAGGGAAGAGGAAAATAAACGTAGTAAAACATAGCGTGGTAGCACCAGATATGATACAATAAAGAATCAGCGGCAATAAAGTAAACAGGGTAAATGAGCGATGAGCCGAACGGCTAATTGCCAACCGCAATCTTTATTTAATGTTCGAATTATCAGATAGCCAACTAAATTAAAATCAGAAAATGAAAAAGATCTTTTCTCTTTTTGTTGCTTTAGGATTTGCGGCAATGATTGTTGCCCAGCAACCTGTAATAACAGCGCCCCGAGCTTCTACCGGTGTTACGGATTCCGTAGTTCAGTTCATGCCTTCAACTGTCGGGCCTTATTGTCCTAAAAGGTTATTAGGTGGTGATCGTGAGTTTGGTGGTCATGGCCCTGAGATCTATGCGTGGATCAAATTGAATGTAGTTAACAAAAGAACCGTTGAAGCGGAAGTATTCATGCATGCAAGAGAAACCGTTGCTGACTGGAGCGAAACACAGGGCACCTGGAAAAAAGTTTTGTATACTGCTCCCGCTGGTTACGAGATAACAGGTATAATGTCTGGTAAATATTCTGAAGTGAAATATATAAGCCGCCCTGGTGTGAATGCCTTTTCTCCCACGGGACTTGTGCAGGCTTTGGGCAATGTAAGAGGCAGCAACGTTCCTTTTAAAGATGATGGTTTGGTTACACGCTGGAATATAGTTGGAGATACAGGTGGTGATGATATCAGTACGGATGATAATTGTAATGATGATGCGCAGGTTGCTATTCAACTGAATCCTGTAAAAATAAAGTTAAAAAAATTACAAAGAACCAATAGAGTAGTGCGGCCCGCTGGCAATACAAATAATAATGGCGTAGTAGTAACGCCACCGGCAAACAAGAGAAGTAATGGCGTAGTGGTAACACCGCCTGCTAATAGTAATAACAATGGCGGCGTGGTAGTAACGCCACCCGCATCATCTTCGGTGACTACTATCAAACTAGAAGATATTACTGAGGCCTTATGCCCTAAAAAACTAATCAGTGGTGACCGGGAATTTGATGGACATGGGCCAAGAATACAAAGTACCGTAAGGTTAAGAATAAGCCCCGACAAAACTTCATTGATTGCTGATCTTAATTTGCTGGC
>JAKFEJ010000416.1:0-9574 GCA_036675745.1 Chitinophagaceae bacterium
TTGTCATCCTTTTCCTTGTTTTATTAATTGTTTTATTTTCAGTTTTTACCAAACACTTTAGCTAAGAATGAGTATCAGTGATTTGATAATTTCAAAATACCCCTTTAGGGGATAGGGGTATGAACCAACTCGATTGGATAGTACTGGTTGTTACATTGCTTGCTATTATTACTTACGGTTTATTCAAAAGCCGTACGTCCCGCAACCTCGATGGCTATTTTCTTTCTAACCGCAGCCTGCCCTGGGGATTGATACTGCTAAGCATTATGGGTACGCAGGCCAGTGCCATCACTTTCTTGTCGGCGCCGGGTCAGGCTTATACCGATGGAATGAGGTTTGTACAATATTATTTCGGCCTGCCTCTCGCCATGGTCGTAATCTGTATTTTTTTCGTTCCTATTTTTCATAAACTAAAAGTTTATACAGCCTATGAGTACCTGGAAGGACGGTTTGATAATAAGACGAGAACGTTGACTTCTTTCCTTTTTTTATTGCAAAGAGGATTATCAACCGGAATCAGTGTATTCGCTCCATCTCTTATTCTTTCATCCCTGCTTGGCTGGAATATTTATTATACTAATATTCTAATGGGCGGTTTATTGATTATTTACACGATGAGCGGGGGCGCCAAAGCAGTGGCATATACACAACAATTGCAAATGTTCATCATTTTTACCGGTATGTTCCTGGCGGGTTATATGGTAGTGAATATGTTGCCGGCGAATGTAGGTTTTGCGGATGCCATGATGATAAGTGGGAAAATGGGAAAACTGAATGTGATTACTACCGGCTTTGAAAACGGAAAGTTTAACTGGAGCGATCAATATAATATATGGAGCGGTATAATTGGTGGTTTTTTCCTGCAACTATCGTATTTCGGCGCCGATCAATCGCAGGTAGGTCGTTATTTAACAGCCAGGTCATTAACAGAAAGCAGGATCGGTTTATTGACAAATGGCCTTGTAAAAGTGCCCATGCAGTTCCTGATACTTTTGATCGGCGGATTGGTATTTACTTTTTACCAGTTTAATAAAGCGCCGATTTTTTTTAACGATATTCAGGTGAAAAAACTGGAACGATCTGTTTATAAAGATTCTTTCGCAGTAGTGCAGGCGAAATACAATCAAATTCTTTTACAAAAAGAAGAAGCTGTTGTTGCTTATTCGCAGGCGGCAGATATAAATGATGAGAAGTTAAAAGAACAAAAATTTAATACACTTCAATCACTGCAGTCAAGTTCTGATAGTATCAGGATCAAAGTAAAACAATGGCTTAATACGAAGGAAGTTGGTGGGGATGGAAATGATACCAACTATATTTTTCTCCGTTTTGTGGTTGATCATTTACCGGTTGGCCTGGTGGGCTTACTGATAGCCATCATTTTTCTTGCGTCATGGGGTAGCATCGCTGCAGCTATCAATTCATTGGCTTCCTGCACCATGGTAGATTTTCATAAACGGTTTGCGAAAACAAAACAAAGCGGTGAGGATGAATACCGGATATCAAAATGGTACACGCTGGGCTGGGGTATTTTTTGCATTGTAGTAGCCATGTTTACCTACAACATCGGCAACAGCCTGATTGAAGCCGTAAATGTGCTGGGCTCTTTATTTTATGGTGTAATATTGGGAGTATTCCTGGTTGCTTTTTTTATAAAGAAGATCACAAGCGGGCACGTTGTATTTTGGGGGGCTTTACTGGCAGAACTGTTGGTACTTACCGTGTTTATATTAACGAGAGTCGGGGTTTTTGAAATGGGTTTTCTTTGGCTAAATCCAATTGGCGCTTTTGGCGTTATCCTGTTCAGCCTTTTGCTGCAAATAGTTTGGACAAAAAAGAAAAACCCTGCCTTTTGAGCAGGGTTTTAAAAGATAAAAATTAATTTTTTGCCAGTTCCTTCAGCAGCTTATCATTTAATGCTACATAATCATTGTTTTTTGCTTCTATAGCCAGCTCTTTTGATTTTTGCGCTGCGGCTTTTGCTTCACTTACTTTGCCCAGTTTCGCCAGGCAATTAGCCCATTGATGTTGTATCCAGAAAGCATTGGGCTGTGCTTCCACAGCTTTGTTGAACCAGGCAAGGGATTGATTCAGATCCTTACCATTTTCCATATAATACAGGGCCGCCTGGAAATACGGTGGCTTATCAGTTTTCATGGCGCTTTCTATGCTGGCCATAATTTTTCCGTCAATGTCTGTAGCAATGGGTAATACAACGGCCGATTTATCCCACATTATATTCAATTCGCAACTTGTAGGTTTTATATTGGCAAATTGCATGGTAAATGATTCTGTGGATGTTTTTGTTTTTGCAACATCAGCAATAACTCTTACTACATCCATTTCGGGTTTGTAGGCAGCGGGGCTTGTTACATCTGTTTGTTTGGTAATGATAAGCGTCCAGCTTTTTTTGTCAGGAATGGTCAGCAAGCCATATTTGCCGGCTGGTATTTTAGTGCCACCAATGGTTACCTCATCGCCAAAAGTCAGTGTAGTGGCATTATTTGCGCCGGTACGCCATACATTGCCAAAGGGTACAAGGTCACCAAAAATTTTTCTTCCCTTCATAGCGGGACGGGAATAAGATAATTCAACAGAGGAAAGCCCGAAATCCTGTTTGATGGTTTGAGTAGGGCTGGGAGCCGGTGTTTTTAGTTGAGCACCGGCAATCATAAAGCTACAGGCAGCAATAGCTGCAAATATAATTTTCTTCATAGTAAACATTTTTTTTGAAGCACAAAGGTAGGGAAGTAGAATGTATGAAAAATACGAAGTATCAACTACGAAATGAGTTAGTTTGAGGCGGGTTTACGGATTTGTAAATTTTGAAATTGCAAGTACTAAGTACAAATACGAAGCAGGTTGGTTAAAGCCAGGTTTTCCTGTTTCATACCCCCGGCTCATACTTCATATTTAGAATGAGATCTTTACTGTAGCTTTTCCTTTCTTCGCTTTGCGTTTCCATTTAGGCCCCTCTTTGATCAGGCGAATGGCTTCCTTATCGCAGACATCGCAGAGCGATTTTTTTACGGTTATATTAAAAGGCTCTCCATTTTTATCTACTTCAAATGAAAGTTCTACTTCGCCATGGCTGCCTGTCTCTTTTTCTTTAAAATTTTCAGGCACTTTAAGATTGTTGGCAAGATACAGATCGTAATTGTTCCAGCCATCCGCAGGTTCCGGCTCTTCAAGTACCATTGTATTATTCCTGTTACGGGTGCTGTTCACTTTTTTATTGCTGATAACCACTTCTGCAAGACTGCTACGGTCTTCCTGCAATTGCACCTGGTTATTGGGAACATTGTTTTGCAATTGAACATTGTTACTTTCAAACCCTAATGAACGTACCTGTACATTCAGAATTGAATCAGGTGATGTCAGCGTAAAATATCCCCTGGCGTCACTGTATGTTCCTATACCGTCTTCCGGGTTGGTAATATTGGAAAAAGGCAATGCATTATTATAACCGTCTGTCACCCTGCCACGGAAAATATTTGTTTGATTAAATGAGTCGTTCCGTTGATTAGCATTAACAGTAATTCCAGCGGTTTTACCGGCAAGTTCTTTTCCAGGTTGTGAATCCGTGGCAAGCTTACTAAAATTGTCTAATCTTTTTGCTTTAAACTCTTCCTGCCTTTCAGCGCTGGCCCTTCTTTGACGGGTAACAGCATCATCCAATGTTTCTTTTTTTGCTCTTTCTATATCGGCGTTAGCTGGTGCATTCGCTACAGTTGGGGCATTCGCCGGTGCTTCCGCATCAGTAATTATAGCTACGGGAGTATCATTCTTTTTCGGGACTTGCTCTTTTGTTAATGTAGACGGGGTGGGTTTAGTGATTTTCGTTACGGCCTTATCTTTTTCCTGTTTACCCATAGTAGCAGGTATTGTATTGGTATCAGCATTTAATAAAACAGGTGGAGCCGTGCTGCCTGAATCTTTTGCTGATGACTTTTCAGTTTCTTTTGAAGTGACTTGTGCAATATCAGTTTCTTTTTTATTAAAACCGAACTGGTAAACGATCAATCCTGCGCCTGCTATCAAAACAACCATTGCTGCTATTTTCCACCAGGAGAATGAAGTTTTTGTAGCCGTCGCGATGGGAACTACTTTACTTTCTTCTTCAGTTCTTTTTGTCAACCGGTTTGTCAATTCATTAATATCCGGATTGACGTTTACTCCACTAACGGCATACCCTTCCAATGCATCCGCCAGGAACGGGTCATCCAATGCTGCTTTTTCAAGATCATGCATTTCTTTAGCAGATAGCAAACCCTTATGATATTTTTCAATATCAGCGGCGGTAAATATTTTTATGTTATTATCGTTTGCCATTTTCGATTCCTTTAATTAAGGAATACTCTTTCTTTTATTTAATCTACTAACAAAATTATACAATCAACCTGCCCGATACCTAATTGCAAATCCCCTGTCAAACCTCTGACTTCTGACCTCTGACTTCATCTCTCTCCATACATATTTTCAAATTCCTGCGTCCATTCTGTATAAAACTCCTGACCTGGTTCCATTCCTGCCCGGTTATTTCCACTATTTCATTATAACATTTTTCTTCCAGGTAAAATAAACGGATCGCTGCCTGCTGGTCATTTGTCAACTCGCCGATACAATGCTCCAGTTTCTTAAAATTCTCTTCTTTTTCCAATACGCCATTAAGATGCACATTTTCTTCGGTTTGCATAAGATCGGTTTTGAACTCCACCGTTTTCAGGTTCTTAGGCGTTCTTAACTGCATCAGGCAGTGATTCTTAGCCAACTGGTGCAGCCAGCCCCTGAAATTCTCTACCTCATGTTTTTTCAATTTTGATACCAATTCTTCAAAGATCTGCATCACCCCGTCTTTGGCAGTTTCCGGGTCTTTAAAATATTTCAGGCATACGCCATACACTAATTCCATATACCGCTGGTACAGTTCTCCCAGCACGGAAAGATCACCTGATTGTTTATAAAGGTCAACCAGTTCTTTATCCGTCAACGAATTGGGCGATATATTTTTTAAAAAAGACAAGGCGATAAAATTAATGAAAGATGTTGGAAGTCAGAGGTCAGAAGTTGGAAGACGGAAGTCGGAAGTTGGAAGTCAGATGCCAAATATAGAAACGACCGATCGGACATCCGACATCGGACATCCGAAATCTTTTTCTTCGTTTATGCAATTATCAAAATTGACGCATCTATCCTGAAAACATAGTTTATGAAACGAATACTTTTTATGCTCATGCCTTTCGTAATGATAATGCTGGCTTTCCAGCCTCTCCGTTTTCATACGGTCAGCGGAAAGATCATTGATGAGGCTGGAAACCCCATTGCTTCTGTCAGCGTTATAGTAAAAGGAACAAATGTTGCAACCTTATCCGCACAGGATGGAACCTACCAGGTCAATGTTAGTGATAAAAACGCCACACTGGTTTTTTCGGCTGTCGGCTACAAATCACAAGAAGTAAAAATTAAAGGCAAAGCGACGATCAACGTTTCTTTGAAAACTGCAGGAACTGAATTGCAGGAAGTAATAGTGATGGGCTATGCTCAGCAGCGTAAAAAAAACATGACCTATCATAACTATACTGCAAGCGCCGCACCATTGCAGGGCAGAATGGCAGGTGTTCATATTCAAAATGGCCAGGGGTATTACCAGGACAGAGAATATGAAGATTTCAATACAGAAGATTATGATCATATTTCGGAGAACAAGTTTTTAAAAGTTTCCGACAATCCTCTATCCACTTTTTCTATTGATGTGGATGCTGCATCTTATAGCAATGTTCGCCGTTTCCTGAACCAGGGACAATTACCACCCGCCGGTGCGGTAAGGATCGAAGAAATGATCAACTATTTTCATTATGAATATCCGCAGCCAAAGAACGGTGAACCATTTTCTATCAATACGGAAATTTCCGACGCCCCCTGGAATAAAGATCATAAACTGGTGCTGATAGGTTTGCAGGGAAAGAAAATCCCAACCGGTAATTTGCCTGCATCCAATCTTGTTTTCCTGATTGATGTATCAGGTTCGATGGGCACTCCTAATAAACTTCCTTTGGTAAAAGCTTCGATGAAGATGCTGGTTGATCAGCTTAGAGAACAGGATAAAGTAGCGATTGTTGTTTATGCCGGAGCCGCGGGATTGGTATTGAAGCCAACAAGCGGTGATGAAAAAACAACCATCAAAGATGCGATTGATAACCTGGAAGCCGGTGGTTCTACTGCCGGTGGCGCCGGAATAAAACTCGCTTATAAAACAGCCAATGAATATTTTGTAAAAGGAGGAAACAATCGTGTTATTCTTTGTACTGATGGCGATTTTAATATCGGAGCCAGCAGCGATGACGATATGGAACGTTTGATAGAACAGGAAAGAAAAAGCGGTGTATTCCTTACTGTGCTGGGCTATGGTATGGGTAATTATAAAGACAATAAAATGCAAAAGCTGGCTGATAAAGGAAATGGCAACCATGCCTACATTGATGGGATCACTGAAGCGAAAAAAGTATTGGTGAATGAATTTGGCGGTACACTTTTCACTATCGCCAAAGATGTAAAATTGCAGATTGAATTTAATCCTGCTAAAGTGCAGGGCTATCGCCTGATCGGTTATGAGAACAGGCTACTGGCCAAAGAAGATTTTAATGATGATAAAAAGGATGCCGGTGAACTGGGCAGCGGTCATACCGTTACGGCGCTGTATGAGGTAATACCGGTAGGCGTGAAAAGTGATTTTCTCAAAAGCGTTGATTCATTCAAGTATCAAAATAATATTCAACCATTAAGCAAATCTTCTCATACCAATGAAATGATGACCGTTAAGTTTCGTTACAAAGCACCCGATGGCGATGTGAGTAAACTGATCGAACATCCGTTAAAAGATAATCAACTTTCCATCACTAAAACATCTGATAATTTTCGCTTTGCCGCATCAGTGGCGGAGTTTGGTATGTTGCTGCGCAATTCCGAATTCAAAGCTTCTTCTTCTTTTGATAACATTATCAGCATGGCGAAGAAGGCGAAAGGTAACGACGATGAAGGCTATCGTTCAGAATTTATAAGATTGGTGGAAAGTGCACAATTATTAGCGAAAGGGAATAAAACAGGACCAGCGGAAAAAAGTTTAGGAACAAGATAGCTGTTACTGATGTAACAATGCTCTTCAGCAATCGTATTAACAATAATCATTTAACAGCCGGTTAATGATACGGGGCTGGTTTTTACCGGCCCCTCTTTTTAGAACTAAGATTTTCCTGATTTTATGGATTATAGGGAAATAGGAATCTAAAAGTCAGTACTTACTACATCACCAAAATTGTTTTATGAGAAAGCATATTCAATTGAACATTCCTGAGCCTTGCCACGAAAGCTGGGATCAAATGACACCTGTTGATAAGGGTAGATTTTGTGGTTCATGTCAAAAACAAGTTGTTGACTTTACTAACATGAGTGATGAACAACTTGCTCTTTTTTTAAAAAAAACATCAAATGGTTCTGTATGTGGACGTTTTATGCAGGATCAGTTGGATCGATCAATTGGCATACCAAAGAAAAGGATACCGTGGGTGAAATACTTTTTTCAGTTTGCCCTGCCTGCTTTTTTAATATCGTCGAAAGCTGTAGCGCAGGGGAAGGAGAGAACGTTGAAAGGTGATACTGTGATGGTTTGTAAACCGGAAATAGAAGAAATCGGAAAAATAAAAGCAATAGAAATTGAAAAACGAATAACCGGGAAAGTGGTAGATGATAATGGTGAGGGAATTCCTTATGCTTCTGTATTTATTAAGGGGACAACAATAGGTGTAGCAACGGACAGCTTAGGAAATTTTGCTTTGAAGTATTACGGAAATCAAGATAGTATTGTATTAGAGAGTTCTTCTGTAGGTTTTCAAATCGCTGAGAGTATAGTTAGCTTAAACAAAAGTGATGAACATATTGCCATAACGCTACCATATAATAATACGTTAGGAGAAGTAGTGGTAGTCGCTACTGATTCACAAGTAATGGGTGGATTTGTTGGAGGAGTTGTTGTGAAAAAAGTAAGTATTATAGATTCAATTTGTAATAAAATTTTTCCTGCAAAACAATCACTAAAATTATATCCCAACCCTCTTAAAAGAAACACATCATTGACTATTGAAATGAACAAACATGAAAAAGGTACTTATTTATTTCAACTAACTGCGTTAAACGGGCAAGTTGTTTTAAGCAAAGAAAAGTGGATGGATAAGAACGATCGTTTTGCCAAAATTGATATACCGTTAGTTGCCGCTGGAACATACGTTGTAAATATGATAAATAAACAATCAGGCAAGAGCAATACAGGGAAGATTATAGTTGAATAATTTCTGCATTGAATGCTGAGTGAAAAACTATCCAATATCATCCTTAAAAACTCACGATCTAACTGAATAGAAAGAACTATCCGACCTAAGTTCCCCTTTAGGGGACAGGGGTTCTAAACCCCGGATGAAACTGTTCCAATGTCTTCCTTAAAAATTCTCTGTCAAGATGGGTATAGATCTCGGTAGTGGTAATGCTTTCATGACCCAGCATTTCCTGTACGGCTCGCAGATCGGCGCCGCCTTCTACCAGGTGTGTTGCAAAGGAGTGGCGAAGTGTATGCGGTGAAACAGTTTTTTTTATGCCTGCTTTTTTCACCAGCCCTTTTATGATCAGGAAGATCATTACCCTTGAAAGTTTGGTGCCACGGCCGTTGAGAAATAATATATCCTCATTACCGTGTTTAGGTTGTGTATGAACGCGGATATCATTTTTATAAATAGTAATAAAATGAATAGCGCTGCTGCCGATAGGAACCAATCTTTCCTTATCACCTTTTCCAATGACACGGATAAAACCAACATCTAAATAAAGCTGTGATATTTTAAGGTTCACTGTTTCGCTTACACGAAGGCCGCAGCTATACATCGTTTCCAGGATAGCCTTATTGCGACCGCCTTCCGGTTTGCTCATGTCAATTTGAGCAATGATGTTTTCTATTTCATCAAAACTCAATACATCCGGTAATGACCGCTTAAGTTTTGGTGCTTCTAATAACGTGGTAGGATCAGTACGTGAAATATTTTCCAGCAGGCAGTATTTGTAAAATGCTTTGATACCCGAAATGATCCTTGCCTGCGAAGAAGCTGTCATGCCAAGCTCTGCTATCCATTTTATAAATCGCTGCAGGTCTTTTAATTCAATATCAGCGGGTGTCTTTAATGAAGAAGCCTCCTGCAGGTATTGCGTCAGCTTATCAATATCCCGCAGGTAGGCTTCTACAGAGTTATCAGCAAGTGATTTCTCTAATTGCAAATAGGCTTTGAATCCTTTTTTATAACTGTCCCACACAGGAAGTTTATCGTTTGAAGTTTATGGTTTGGGGCTATTAAAAGCAACAACTCTCAAACTATACTAATGGTAAGTCAACTTAATTTTGTCGCATTGTTAAAAGCCACGGATGCACGGATATAAACTATATTTTCTGTGAATCCGTGGCAATATTTCAGATGTCAATTTTTAATTGACATGACACTAATAACTTATTTAAGCGTTATATTTTTTTCAAACGTTT
>JAKFEJ010000097.1:0-9559 GCA_036675745.1 Chitinophagaceae bacterium
TAATATGGCTGATATTAAACCGGATGAAATAAGTGCCATACTGCGCCAGCAGTTGAGCAATTTTAACGCCAGTGCTGACCTGGAAGAAGTGGGTAATGTATTGCAGATAGGTGATGGTATTGCCCGTGTATACGGTCTGGGCAATGTTCGTTATGGTGAGCTGGTGGAGTTTGAAAATGGTGTTCGTGCCATTGCGCTTAACCTTGAGGAGGATAATGTAGGTGTTGTATTGATGGGCGAAAGTGGTGATGTAAAAGAAGGAGCCAAAGTTCGCCGTACCGGTCAAATTGCCTCTATTAAAGTAGGCGAAGGTATGTCGGGCCGTGTGGTAAACACATTGGGCGAGCCGATAGATGGAAAGGGTCCTATCATTGGAGAACGTTATGAAATGCCATTGGAACGTAAAGCTCCTGGTGTAATTTTTCGTGAGCCGGTAAAAGAGCCATTGCAAACCGGTATTAAAGCAATTGATGCCATGATCCCGATTGGCCGTGGTCAGCGTGAGTTGATCATTGGTGACCGCCAAACTGGTAAAACAGCCATTGCGGTCGATACGATCATCAATCAAAAAGAATTTTTTAAAGCAGGAAAACCTGTTTATTGTATATATGTTGCGATTGGCCAGAAAGCATCAACCATTGCGGGTGTAATGCAAACCCTGCAGGATGCCGGTGCGATGGAATATACTACCATCGTTGCGGCTTCTGCTTCTGATCCGGCTCCTTTGCAATTCTATGCACCGTTTGCAGGTGCTGCTATCGGTGAGTTTTTCCGCGATACCGGTCGTCCTGCATTGATCATCTATGATGATCTTTCAAAACAGGCGGTGGCTTATCGTGAGGTTTCTTTGCTGTTGCGTCGTCCGCCGGGCCGTGAAGCATATCCAGGCGATGTGTTCTATCTGCATAGCCGTTTGCTGGAAAGAGCTGCAAAAATTATCAGCGATGATAATGTAGCAAAGAATATGAACGATGTACCTGACAGTATCAGGCATTTAATAAAAGGTGGTGGTTCATTAACAGCTTTGCCTATTATTGAAACACAGGCTGGTGACGTATCAGCCTACATTCCTACCAACGTAATTTCTATTACAGACGGACAGATATTCCTGGAAACAAACCTATTCCTTTCCGGTATCCGGCCTGCAATCAACGTAGGTATCTCTGTAAGCCGTGTGGGTGGTAATGCCCAAATCAAGTCAATGAAAAAAGTAGCAGGTACATTGAAACTGGACCAGGCTCTTTATCGTGAGATGGAAGCTTTCTCCAAGTTTGGTGGTGACCTGGATGCGGCAACAAAATCAGTAATTGATAAAGGTGCCCGTAACGTGGAGATATTGAAACAACCTCAGTATGCACCATTTGCTGTAGAAAGACAGGTGGCTATCATTTATCTTGGTACAAATGGATTGATCAAAGAGGTAGCGGTTAAAAGAGTAAAGGAATTTGAAGAGCATTTTCTGATGGAAATGGAGAATAAATTGCCTGATGTTCTGGCTGAATTCAAGAAGGGCAATTTACCCGAGGGCGGGGTGAAGAAAATGGTTGACCTTGCACGTGAACTGATACCGCAATACAAGGCATAATAATATTTCAGTCTTAAAAAAGCCTGTTGTTTCAAACAACAGGCTTTTTTTATGCTCTTACTTTCCAGACCCGTTCAAGATTGTAATACCATCTTGATTTACAAAATAGCCCAACGGGCTATGGGGAAATCTTAGATGGTATTATGCCGACAGTATAAACTATTGAACTAAAATATACTTCACTTCGGTATAAGTACCTGTTTAATCATTTTAGAAAATTCTGTTGGCTCTCTTGAAATGTATATGTCCCCTTTTAAAATGAGTTTTTTTACGATGAATTTTTAAATAATTGAAAATAAAAAACACTTCAGATCAGAACTAAGTAATTGATAATAAGCGTAAATGGTAAAAATACTACATAAAATACGGTATTTTATGGGAAAAAACACTCGAAAAACTTGCATGGGCAAAATACGCAGTATATCTTGTGCTCGAATTCGAAGAAACCCTAAGTAAACGACGAAAATCCGATCATGAAATAAGCCGAACTAATCCTGTAATTTTTACTCTCCGGCTATTTCTGCAAATACGAATCGATTTTCATTGTGAGCTGAAGGTTTCAAATCTGAAACCCTAAAACTGATACGATGAAAACAATTTTACTCTTTATTGCTACAACTTTTACACTGATCACTGCAAAAGCGCAGTACACTCAAAATTTTGAAGGAACAGAAAGCAGCCTGACCGGCAATTGCTGGACATTAAACAATGTTTATAAAACTACTGTGGCAGCGAATGTAATTACAGGAACTGGTAGTATGTACACCAATCCGCCAACAAATAGTTCGTCTACCAGGGATATAATTACCCCTGCTTTAAATGTCACTTCTACTTCTTTTTCTGTTTCGTTTAATTATAAAATAAGTGGTAAGATCAATGGAGGCGCCACTCGTACTATTGAAGTTGGACTTTTAGATCCCGCAGCAAATTTCACATCGTTGAGTCTGATAACACTGGACAAGGATAGTCCAACTTCTGTTTTTAATTTTAATCAAACATATATACTTGCTTCAACAGGTGTAAGAAAATTAGTAATTAAATTGGGTGGAGCAACAGGTGATGGTAATACCCGTTTGATATTTGACGACATATATGCCAGTGCCAGCCCTTTGTACGGCACAGGAACCTGTAATAGCGCCCCAATAGCAGTTAACGATACGTACAATGCAATTAATTTCTCTCCTGTATCTGGAAATGTAATATTAAATGATAGTGATCCGAATGGCGAAACAATGAAGTCATTACTCGTTGCTACTTCTTTGGATGGCGTTCTTGTATTGAATACTGATGGCAGTTTTACTTTTACTCCTAATGCCGGTTTTTCGGGCCCTTCAACAACTTTTACTTACCAGTTGGCAGATGATGGGTTTGATCCTGACACTTCAAACATTGCCAGTGTAACCATAAACTATCCAACCCTTATTATATTACCAGTAAAGTTGGTTTCTTTTTCAGCTATGCTTAATACTGATAAAGTAGATCTGAAGTGGACAACCTCTTCAGAAAAAAATGCAAGCCATTTCTCTATTGAGAAAAGTAGTGATGGGATAAGCTTTAGTGAGACAGGGCTTGTATTTGCTATTGGGAATACTTCAGAAACTATGAATTATTCGTTCACTGATGAAAATATTAATATCAGCCAGGCAGGAGTTATTTATTATCGCCTTCGTTCAGTAGACATAGATGGTAAAAGTGAATTATCACAAATAAAGACAATAAGGATTGGAAAGAAAAATGAACAGTCTATAAGCATACTTACTTATCCAAACCCTGTTGCTTCTGAACTCCGGATAACAATTCCTGCTAATTGGCAGGGTAAAAAAGTAAACTACGAGTTGTTTAACAACAATGGCCAGGTAGTAATAAAAAATATTACCGTAGCCGGTAGCCAAACGGAAGCCTTAAATGTAAACAGTCTTGCGCCAGGTTTTTATATAGTAAAAGTTACTTGTAATGACGAAACAGCACAACAAAAAATCATTAAGCGATAAGATTCATCAATAGAGGGTTCAGGCCGGGTATGAGAGTGCCCGGCTTCTTTTTTGATATTTGGTTTATATTATAAACAAGTTTATATTTGTTTCCGCAATCAAAAACCGACTATTTATGAAACAGCTTAAAAATGGATTTTTTCTCCTGCTGTTAGCATGTTGTCTGCAAAACGGATATAGCCAAACTACAATAAAGGGAACTGTAAAAAATAATAGAGGAAAAGTAATATACGGTGTTAGCATTAGCCTGAAAGACAGCTATGACGGCGCTACCACAGATTCTTCCGGTAATTTTTCATTCAAAACGGCGGAGAAGGGAGAGCAAATATTGATAGCCAGTTCTGTTGGGCACAAACCTTACGAACAACCCATAAAACTGGAAGGAGAAGTTGTCAATGTGTCAATAACATTAAAAGAAGAAATTACCGAGTTGGATGCAGTAACCATCTCTGCCGGAACATTCGAAGCCAGTGACAGGAAACGGGCATCGGCTGTATTAGATCCACTCGACATTGTTACAACCGCAAGCGCCAATGGAGATATTACCGGTGCTTTAAAAACATTACCCGGTACCCAGCAGGTTGGAGAAAGTGAAGGATTGTATGTACGTGGTGGTACGGCTGCTGAAACAAAAACATTTATCGACGGTACATTGGTCAATAATTTCTTTTACAGTGGCGTACCCAATATTGCCCAATTCAGCCGTTTTTCACCCTTTCTTTTTAAAGGAACGGTTTTCAGTACCGGTGGTTATTCTGCCTTATACGGCCAGGCTCTTTCTTCCGCTTTGATACTTGAATCTATTGATCTGCCCGAAAGGACCTCCGCAAATATTGGTATTACGCTATTAAGCGGGAGTGCCGGTTACCAGCACCTGGCAAAAGATAAAAAATCTTCATGGGGCGTCAACTATGGATATACCAACCTTGGATTAGCATTTGCGGTCATGAAGCAAAAACAAGACTATTCACAGGCGCCGGCCTATCATAATGCAGATGCCAACTTTCGCATCAAAACATCCAATACTGGTATTATAAAATACTATGGTTATTTCAGCAGCAATAAATTATCATTTACAACTAACAGCATTGATTCCTTAGGTTATTTAGACAAATTCTCTATCAGCAATACCAATTTTTATCACAACCTGGCCTGGAAAGAAAGCCTTGGAAAAATGTGGAAGATCAATGGCGGTGTTTCCTATACGAATAATAAAGACGATATCAATGGCAACATGCAGGATCAACAAAAGAATGATGTTGTATTGTCAGGATTGGAGTTCAAAAAATTTACTATTGATACCTGGGGCGATTATTTTAATGCGAAGCTGGTATTGGAAAGAAGGTTAAAAGGATTAAGTTCTTTACGATTTGGCGGTGAGTATAATTATAGTAAAGACAAACTGATCTATACTGACAATAACGGGCAACAATACCCGGGAAATCTCAATGAAAATATCAAGTCTGTTTTTGCCGAAGCGGATATTTATATAACTCATAAGCTTGCTACCAAAGTTGGGGGTCGTTTTGAGCAGGCGTCTTTATTGAGCAAAACAAATATTGCTCCGCGTTTATCCATTGCTTATAAACTGGGTAAAGGAACACAGGCCTCATTGGCTTATGGTATTTTTTATCAGAACCCGGAAAGAAGGTATCTCCCTTCAGCAAACCAACTTGATTTTATGAAGGCCACCCATTATATAGCTCAATTTCAGCGGGTGGTCAACCAGCAATCTTTTCGTGCAGAAATTTTTTACAAAAAGTATGACAACCTTGTAAAAACTTCTTTTAATAATTACCAGGAATCTGCTATTAGCAATAATGGCTTTGGAGATGCAAAAGGAATAGAATTTTTCTGGAGAGATAAGAAAACAATCAAGAACCTGGATTACTGGATATCGTATTCTTATCTCGATACTGAAAGGGATTTTTTGAATTTTCCTTACGCCATCACACCCAATTTTGCTGCTAAGCATACAGGGTCAATAGTGCTTAAACGCTTTGTACAAAAATGGAAAATGAACCTGAATGGCGCTTATAACTATGCCAGCGGACGGTCATATTATAATATCAGGTACGACGGATCAACTCCTGAATTTAATGACCGGGGCACTATTCCTGATTATAATAATGTAAGTTTTTCCATTAATTACCTGCCTTTTATCGGTAAGAAAAACCCGAAATCTTATACCGTATGGGTATTGCAGGTGAGTAATATTTTTAATATCAAACAGACATATGGTTACCAGTATTCCTACAATGGTTACCGGAAAGAAGCTATCGTACCAACTTCCAGGATGTTTGTGTTCATTGGCGCCTTTATCAGTTTCGGGGTTGACAGGAGCGATGAAATAATCAACAACGCCTTATAAAATTGATCACGTTTAAAAAATTCACATTACCAAAAAACAAAAAATAAACAAATGAAAAAACAATTCTTATTTATCGCGGCATTTGTCATTGCCATCAATTCCTTTTCACAGAGTGAAAAATATACAAAAGCGATGGAACAACTGGTTCCGGCGGTGGATACTACCAGGAATGTGGATGGACTGAATAGCCTGGCTAATTCCTTTCAGCGAATTGCTGATGCGGAAAAAAATCAATGGCTTCCTTATTATTATGCCGCTTTGGCCAATGTAAGCGCAGCTTATACGATGAGTATGGGCCAAATGGGTATGGCTGATAAAACAGATCCTATTGCAGATAAGGCGGAAGGCCTGTTGAATAAAGCCGCAGAACTTAGTAAAGACAATTCTGAAATCTACTGCGTTAAAAAGATGATTGCTTCACTTCGCCTGTTAGGTGATCCCCAGAACAGGTATATGACATACGGCCCCGCTGCGGAAGAAGCATTAGCAACTGCAAAAAGTTTAAATCCCGGTAATCCAAGAGTAACATTGCTGGAGGCACAGGATAAATTTTTTACTCCGGAACAATTTGGTGGTAGCAAGACGGAAGCCAAAAAATTATTTGAAGAAGCAATTAAAAAATATGAAGCCTTTAAGCCTGAAACCAATATACATCCAACCTGGGGAATGGCACAAGTAAAATATTTCTTATCAGAAATAAAATAATTTAAAGAGGCTGCCAATAAAAATGCCGGGAGACGGGAAGAAAGAATAATAAAATCAAATCCCGATCTTGCCTGTCGCCTGCCTGTCGGCAGACAGTGCAGACAGGTAGCCATCGGAATTCCGTCTTACCGCCTTACCGGCAATAAATTGATTTTAAGATTACCTGGTTAAAACAAGCTGCTATGATGGAAGAGAAATTTTCACCCGAACAAAGCCTGCAACTGATCCAATCAATGATCATTAAGACTAAACAGAATATGTCTGATAACAGTATTTATTTTCTTGTCTGGGGTTGGATTACTTTTTTTGCCTGTACTGCTCAATTTATACTGAAACATATTTACCAATATGAGAAGCATTACATGGTATGGCTGGTCACTATTATCGGAATTGTTTTTTCTAATTACCACGGCTGGAAAGAAGGTAAAAAAGTGAAAGTAAAAACTTATTTAGATGAAAATATGAGTTATCTGTGGGTTGGAATGGCTGCCAGTTTTTTTGTGTTAAGTATGATTTTAACCAGATTAGGATGGGGCTTTTCAGTTTTTCCTTTTTTCATTATGCTGTATGGTCTTGGCGCATTTGTATCAGGTAATTTTTTAAAGTTTCGTCCTTTGATCATTGGAGGAATTATTGCCTGGTTATTGGCGGTTGCAGCCACATTTACCGGCTATGATTATCAGATGCTGTTTGGCGCCGCAGCTATACTAGTTAGTTATATTATTCCGGCTTACATGCTGCGGTACAGGGATAAAATTGCGAACCAATAATTTTTTGCCATGAGTCAACCTGAAAAACAACTTACCGAAAAAGAAAGCCTTGACCTTATCGCCCAGATGATCAATAAAGCAAAAGATTCTTATCATGATACCGGCATTGGTGCTATGATGTGGGGAGTCATTATAGCCGTTTGCTCACTGGTCAAATTATCTGAGATACAATTTGGATATAAATTACCCTTTGATATTTACCTGCTTACTCTACTGGCAATTATCCCACAAATATTTATTACGATCAAAGAAAAAAAGGAACGAAGAGTAAAATCGTTTGACGATGCTTATATGGATTATATCTGGCTGGGGTTCGGTATCTGTATTTTCCTTTTGATCCATACGATCAATTTGATATTTAATGCCTGGGGTCCTGTATCACAGGAATATAAAGCATTGACCGGCCATCCTTCTTCCTTCCATTTTTCTGAATTCATTTCACCACTTTTCCTGATGCTTTATGGCCTGCCTACCTTTATTACGGGTGCTGCCTGCAAATTCAGGCCTATGCTATGGGGCGGTCTTTTTTGCTGGGCTTGCAGCGTGATAACGGTTTATACTCCTTTAAGAACAGACTTGCTGTTAACTGCATTGGCGGCCATTGCAGCCTGGTTTATTCCCGGTCTTATTATGGAAAAGGAATATCGTTTATATAAAAAGGAACAAACCCTGATGAATGTTTAAAGATCTTGACCCTATATTACATTCGCAATTGCGCCTGGCTGTTATTTCAATTCTTATCAGTGTAAAGGAAGCAGAGTTTACTTTTTTAAAAGAAAAAACAAATGCAACAGCCGGTAACCTGAGTGTGCAGATACAAAAATTGAAGGAGGCGGGATATATTGAGGTGATCAAGCAATTCAAGGATAATTATCCGCAAACCATCTGTAAAATAACAAAGCCGGGAGTAAAAGCATTTGAAGAATATGTGAAGAGCCTTCAAACTTATTTGGGTACTAAAAAATAATGTAAGAATATTTATGCATTATTAAAGCTGGTACATGTTATTGCTGTCATTATTTTCCGTGGAAGTAACATACCGGATTGTACTGGATGAAAAAATCAGATAAAGCCAATCTTTCTATTCTTTCTTTTACGACGGATGGAATTATTTCCAGCGATAAATTGTTTACTATCCCGTGTGTTAATAATAAAATAGCCCCTTAAAAAAAGGGCTGTTGTGTCTTAATGTACTCTACTTGAACAAAAACCGGTTGTATTATCTTTCAAATCGCTGCCTGTTCTTATAAGGCTGTAATACCAGTTGCGGTATCGTTTTTTCCCGTTCAGGTGATAAAGCTTTCTTTAATGCTTTTTTCAGACGATTATATTCTTCCCGCAAACTTTTTTTCATGTGTTAATTTTTATTCTTTTTGGTCATTCCAAATGCTTTGGAATAAGCTATGTAACCTATCATAAAATTTTTTATAGCTCATTTCATTTTATCAGGCATAGCCGGTGGCTTTTGCTTTAATGTGATGGAGTAGCAGGTTGAGGAGAAATAACAGAAGAATAAATAACAGTACGATCTTTATTTATAATCCGTAAGCGATAAAATAATTTTGTTTTTTTATTCTTTTCATAAAAAAGATATTTTGCTTCATCGGGCTGATCAGTTCCAAAAACCAAACCAGCCATTACAAATATTTTTTCATCTCCGCTTCGTTCTACTTCAATCTGATCTACTGCCTGGTTTTTATCAAGCGTCCAGTTTAATAAAACCCGGTTGTTGCTTATAATACCCTTAAAATCCAGGACGGTTGCAACTGTTACTGCAGAGTGATATTCTTTCTGCAGAGATATATTAGCTAGGTAATCTGTTTGGGCGACTGCAGTTTTTTGATGAATCAGCGACAACGCAATCATCAGGCTGCTTAAAAAAATAATTTTCATTTCCGGGGTTTTGAATGTTTTCAAATGCCACAGAAAATTGGATAAACAAATTTGGTTTTAAAGGATTGGTACGGATAGATTGGGAGATAAATTGTTCGGAAGAATTACCAGATGCAGTTTAAATCGTATTTATTCGTAACTAAATGTGGTTTTCCGAAATGCAGGACAAACCTAATAACTACTTTTATCATTTACAACCTTTTCAGGAAAATATTTTGAAAGCAATAATTTTTGTATCACAGGT
>JAKFEJ010000117.1:0-9543 GCA_036675745.1 Chitinophagaceae bacterium
CACTGGCAACTGGTAACCAACCCATGCGACTACAAATATTCGTCTGCCAAATATTATGAACTAAATGAAAAGAACTTTACTTTTTTGAAAGATTTATGGGAAGAGATTTGAATTGATGCGTGAAGACACGCACCACGGCAACAGCCCAACACGATGAACGTTATTTTCTCATAGCAATTGCCATGGCGAAGATCCTGGCGGATGGTGAATTGTGACAACAACCATGGAAATCACGAAGATTACTAGTTTAAAAATCATCTGCTATTTTTCTTGCGGCCTGTATTGAAGTGTCATAAATTTACATGTTGGCTGCAAGCATAAACATCACTCATTTCAAATCTTACTTAAATAAATTGACATGAAAGCCTTTTTTCTCCTAACGACAATATGCCTTTCGTCCTTCCTTAGCAATGGACAAAGCCCTCAAGATAAAGAAGCAGTTAAGAAAGTGGTGATTGCCTTCCAAGATGATTTTAATGAAGGCAGCTTCAAAAATGCTAAAGATTATTCAACATCCGATTGGCGACACATCAATCCAGGAGGCGGTATCGATAAGGGACGTGACAGCGTTTTACAAACTGTACGAGCCGTTCATCAAACATTTTTGAAGGGTGTTACAATGCGAATCGAAAGTATTGATATTCGTTTCCTAAATACTGATGTGGCGATTGCTGATGTTATCCATCAAGTTGACAATTACACAACTCCTGACGGAATAACACATGAAAATAATAGACACATCAAAACTTATGTGGTTGTAAAGAAAAGAGGGAGCTGGCTCTTGGCCCAAGACCATGCCACTGCCATACAAAGTTCCAGCACAGTAGTAAATAAAAAGTAATTCCGCCTGTGGTGTTCCCAAACTGTAAACCGCCTTTGTTGTGTGTTGCGCCGGGCTTTTGTGCCGGGCTTATCACCAACAAAGCTGCTATAGGACACCCAAGCTCATTTATTACATTATAATTGCTAATTCATTATACGATGCGCCACGTAATAAAGAAACCCACTATCAGTCGCTCAACATAAATACCAAAGCCTTAAGTTAACGACTATGGTGGAGACACGCACCACGGCAACAGCCGCCAGGCATATTCAACTTGTTGACAAAGTTGAATTTTTTGCGGGGCTGAGTGCTCTTTTTCTTTTATGTTTCCTGCCCCACCAAAAATAAAATCCGGTTATGGGTAAACTTGCCACCACCAATGCTACAAAAAACAGCGCTATCCTGCCCGGGATGCCAAAGATCGCTCCCGTATGAATGTCATAGTTCATGCGCCTGATGTTGTCGGCTATTGTATGTGCATCTCCATAACGTCCCCACACATATGCTCCCGAAATTTCTTTGCCACTGTATTGATCAAAATACCGAAAGTCGGTTTTGTAAATTGTCCCTTGCCCCGGATTTGCTCTCACCAGGATAGAACCATTTTTAGCGCCGGGCAGCACAAACATTATGGCAGCATATTTATGGTATAAGCCCGGTTCCATCAATTGCCAAACCTTGTCAATAGCGGCTGTTTCATTTTTGAGAGCCACCGTTGTATCAGAGACAGGTGGTTTTTTCTGAACCACGGAACGACCTGAACCGGTAAGCTTATAAGTAAAATCAGCAAACCCTTCAAATGCAAACATTAAACCTGTAAGTGCCGTAAAAATGACAATCCAGCTGATATAAAATCCCAGTACTTTATGCAAATCGTAATTTAATCTTTTGGGCGAGGCTTTCCACATCACCCTAAATCCATGTTTTGCCGTTCTCCTTTTCTTTGGCCACCATAATATGATCCCTGAGATCAACATGAAAACAAAGATGACGGTGCTCCACCGGATAATGTCATGGCCGTAGGGAATCAGCAAAGTCCGATGGACTTGTAGCACAACGCTAAGAAAATCTTTATCATTATTACGCACTTTTAAAACCCCGCCGTTATACGGGTTTATGAAAACTGAATAGCTGTAAGCATCCTTCTTTGAAAACAAGACCATAACAGATTTGTCCCGGGCATCATAGTAAATCCTTTGCAGCGTTTTTCCCGGCAAATGTTTTTCAGCAATTTGTTTTATTTGAGACGGCGGCAAAAAAGGCTTGCCTGCTTCGTGGACGTTACGATACGGCTGAAGATCTTGGAGTTCAGGTGCAAAACAATAGATAGCACCGGTCAGGCCCAGGATAAATACTACCAGGCCACTTGTCAAACCAAGCCACAAATGAATTTTTCCAACTATTTTCTTCGCCGTCATTGAACTTTTCCATTAAACGAATAGTCCCGGCTGTCCGGGACTATTCAAAACAGTTTACTCATCAAAACTACAACTTCACATTCAAGGTAAGCCGGTAGGAAGCGCCTTTACCTTTTGTGTAGCTATCATTAAAAGCACCGTACTGTGAACGGGCTGTGAAGTAGTCTTCATTCAGCATGTTTTCAATGCCTAAATTCAGGGATGTGCCCTGGCTTATATTATACCCGATCGATGTGCTAAAGATGTTGTACGATTTTACCGGTGCTTTGTAAGGATCATATGATCCGCTGCCGTTCCTTGCAAACCGATTTCTTTTCATAATGCCTGTATATTGAAGCAATACATTTAATTTACCGGGTAACAATGCGTAATCAACATGCCCGGTCAACTTGGGCGCTGCAATACGCTGGCCAGGCAGGTATTCATCTTTTTCACCATCATATTTACCATCGTTGTCTGCATCTAACTTACCTTCCACATACGAATAAGAAATGCCTGCCTGTAAATTTTTTGTCACCTGCATATCGGCAGCCAGCTCATAACCATATATACGTTCGGGAGTTCTTACTACTACAAAAACACCATTATCATAAACGCTGTTGGCACCCAGGCTTGATTTGCTGATATAACCGGTAGCTTCAAACCTGAGTTTGTTGATCTTACTCACAAAGCCAGCTTCATAACTGTTGACAACAACAGCTTCTGTATTAATTTTTGCAATATCATCTACCCTTGCTGATCGTAATACCAGTCCAATGTCAGACACACTGAAACCCTGCGAAAAACTAATATAAGGTGAGAAGTAATTGGATAGATTATACCGGAGTCCTGCATTGGATACAAGCGTATTGTATTTTAAATCACCGCCCTTTACATTGATCGACGGAGAAACAACACCTGTTGCAGCATTTTTAGTAGGAAGCGTCGCATAATTATCAACACTGATATTGGCTTTCTCGTAACGAATACCGCCCTTCAGCACCAGCTTGTCAAAAAAAGTAAACTTTGCCTGTACAAATGGTGCAAGGTTTAACATGTCCATTTCAGGCACCCAAATCCTCCCATCTACCAGTGGTTGTGAAGTAATATCTCTTTGTACATCTAAGCCGTAGGTAAAATTGGCATCGATACTATTCAATAAAACCGGCGTGTTAAACACCAGGCGGGCTCCATTTTTTTTGGATAATACACGGGAGACACCACCATCCACAAAAACTTCAGAATAAAAAAAGATATTGTCAACGCTTTGATAATACAGATCCGCATCATAACGGGTGTTGGCTATGCCAGTGTTACCGGAGAATAGAACGCTCAGGTTATGATTGCCTCTTACCCCTTGCGGAACACCCTTACTTTGACCCGGCGTAGCTGTTGTTTTCAGTCCATTTTTATAATCTCCATTTACGGTCAGATAGTTAGTAGTTTGACGGCTGCTGAAAAAATTATAAGTGGCCTGCACTTTATGGTTAGCATTAAAATCATAACCCAATTTTGCAAATGCATTGTAGGAGTCTGTTTCCCCGAGTCCATACACCGGTGGCAACACATCACCATCGGCATCCTTCTGCTCGCCGGTTTGTTCATACACTCCACTTACCACATAGCTGAACTTTCCTTTGTCACCATAAAACATTTGACTCACCCGTCCTCCCATGCTATTTGAAGCCTTTACCAGGGAACCGGTCATGCTTACAGATGTCTGGCTATTCAGCAGTTTGCTGGTTTTTGGATTACGTGTAAAATAGTTGATAAGGCCGCCTGCTGCTCCATTTCCATAAATAGCAGTGGCGCCTTTTACCACCTCTATACGTTCAATCACCGCAGGATCTAAAGCACGAAGGTCCATCGCCCCATTACGCAGCGGTGTGGATTGCGGCACGCCATCCACCATAATCAGTAAACTACGGCCACGTAAGGTTTGGCCAAAATTGCTGCTGAGACCCGTGCTGGGCGCAAGACCTGGAACACGGTTTTCCAAAATATCGCCGAGGTTGCTGGTTATATTGATGTTTTGTTGCAAGGTTTTTAGTCCGACAATGGAAACGGAAGAAGGCACTTCATCAATGGTTTCCCTATGGCGTCCGGCGGAAACAATTACTTCTGTCAGCTGAGTTGGTGTATCCGTTAATTCAACAGCAATATCAGTGGAACTATTAGCTATTACGGTTACATCTTTTTCTAACGGCTTATAACCAACGCTGGAAATTTCAAGCACGTAATTCCCGGGTTGTAAATTTTCAAGGGTGAAAGTTCCTTCGCTATTTGATAAAGCAGATTTTTTTGTTCCTTTCAACCGGATCGTGGCGGATTCAGCAGGCTTATTATCACTGGTTGTTATCAGGCCTTTGATACTTCCCATTTCCTGGGCAAAACAGAATACCGAAAAAAGCAAAAGGCACAGGGTCAAAAACAGTCTTGTCATTTTTAATATTTAGATTCTCTTATTAACCGCAAAATTGGATCAGCAGCAGCCGTTAGCCTTTAGGAATCAGAAAAACGATTTACGAGATAAGGAATTTCCCATTTCTCACGGGCACACAAGAAGAATTGAATTACTATTTTTTTTAATACCTCCGCCTTGGTATGTGTCCTCACGGAGATTACTAGTTTGAAAAATCAATTGTTATTTTCTTGCGGTCTGTACTGAAGTGTCATAAATTTACGCGTTAGCGGTCCGGCTATAATGACCGTAGATTTTAACATGCCAAATACTACAGAATGTTAAATGGAACTTTCACGCCTTTTCCAATTTTGACAACGGAAAGGCTTACTCTCAGGCAACTGGTAATTAATGACGAACAAGAAATCTTCACTTTGCGTTCTGACAGTGAAATAAATAAATATCTTGACAGGCAAATAAGCAATACTATTGATGATGCAAGGAATTTTATAAATAAGGTTAATGAGAATATTAATGAAAGCGACTCTTTATATTGGGCAATAACTTTGAGTGACCAAAACATATTGGTTGGGACAATTTGTCTTTTTGGCTTTTCAGATGAAAATTACAAATGTGAAATCGGCTATGAACTTTTGGCAAACTTTCAAGGACAAGGAATAATGAAGGAAGCTGTAGAGAAAGTCATTGACTATGCGTTCAATACGGTCAAAGTTAAAAAAATTGAAGCATTACTGCATAGAGACAATCAAAGTTCTATAAAGCTGTTGGAGAAATTCTCGTTTAGGAATTCAATTGAGCCTGATAAGACAAATCCTGACTTAATATGTTACCATTTGACAAATTCAATTGACAATCTTAAATAAAAATTTGGTATAGCTTTGAAACGTATGATTAAAAATGAAAACCCTTTAGATAGAAATGCACCAACTTCTGCTCACTTTAAAATAAAAGAAACAACAGGTAATATACAAACCGAAAAAAATAAATGGATTGCACTGATTGAAGAGTATGAATTTTATTCAAACCCTGATTTTATACACGATTTTTTCGGAAAAATGACAAAAGAACAAATTGGATATTTAAATTATAAACATACCGATCATCATCTCCGGCAGTTTAATAGTTAGGTGATATAAATAACAAAAAAGATGAAGCACTTACTTCATCTTTTGTATCAATTATTTCCATTTTTATATCAATACCGCTGCACTACACGGAACAAAAACCGCTTCGGCTCGCCTATTACTCCACCCGCTTCTCTTCTTTTTTTCAGCTCATCTGACTCGTACCAGGCAAAGGCTTTGGCAGTATCCATGACGGCCGTCACCAGCACTACTTTTTTATTGTCGTCTGGATCATGGCCATATGCTCTTACGGTTATGCCATTATCCAGCCTTTGCTGCCTGCCTTCTTCAAATGATTTTTGCCAGGCATCCCAGTCTTTAACAGTAAACGTGGTCCTGGACCGCGGGATGTCTGGACTGATAACAGCAGTATCCTGGAAGGTCATCGTAGCAAAAGTAAACGAAGGTGTGCCTGTTACGCCACCTTTTTGCATAGCTTGTTTCAGGCTGGGGTCTTTGGCAAATGCTTTTGCTTTGGCCATATCATCACATTTTACGGCGACTAACACCATGTTGGTATCATACAAACCGCGGCCAATTACATAACTATGTATGCCATTAGCCAACCGCAGGGAATCATGTTCATCGTAAGAGGTTTTCCATTTTGCAAAATTGGACACCTTGTGTGTTGCTACCATCATGTTTTGCGGAGTGGTAATAATTGTATTTATTTCCGGTGTAACCGCAGTAGTGGTACTTTCAGCAGTAGTGGAATCAGTACTGGTTTTTTCTTTACTTCCATCTCCACCACAGGAAGTTAAAAAGAATAACATGGCTGCACAAAATAGCACGCCGGTAAATCTTGACCGCTTCATTGCTTTTGGTTTTAATGATTAATAAATAGAAGGGCCGGGAAAAAGTATTACAAGGGGGGAAAGAGGTAATAAATGTAGCTATATTAAATTACCCGCCGAATTTTTCCGTCTAAAGGTGGCCGGTGTTTCGGCTTTGTTGGTGTTCCGCAGTGCTTTGTGCCTGGCTATCACCAACAAAGCTGCTATAGGACATCATACTTTTCCGCCTGTGTGGATGCTCGCAAACCGCAAGCCGTCTTTATTGCGTGTTGCGCCGGGTTTTTATGCCGGGCTTATCACCAACAAAGCTGCTATAGGACATCATACTTTGTATAATAAAGGAAGTAGCTTCCTCATTCATTGTGCTGTATAAATAATGCTTCCAAATGCTGTAGTACCGTTGCCATTTTTATTTTTTCTGAAAAATATTTGCGTAACTCAAAAGTTACCTATAGCTTTGGGTAACTTAAAAGTTACTCATTATGGCAAAAATTATTAAACACCAATTTTTCTTCCCTCATCCAACGGAGACGGTTTGGGAATACCTGACGAGACCTGAACTGATGGAGCTATGGCTGATGAAAAACGACTTTCAGCCAATTATTGGATTTGATTTTCAATTTCAAACAAAGCCCATACCCAGCCTTGATTTCGACGGGATCTGCTACTGCAGGGTATTAGAAATTGTTCCTTTTAAAAAGCTTTCTTATTCCTGGAAGTGCGGCCCCGGTGACGGTAAGATCACACTTGATTCCGTCGTTGTATGGAAACTGGAGCCAACAGATAAAGGCACCGAACTTTTCCTGGAGCATAGCGGTTTCGCGAAAGAAGAAAACCTGGATTTTTACAACGGCTTTATGCACGGCTGGGTAGAAAAACTCAACAACATCGCCAAACTTTTAAACACTGCACAACATGGCCATACCAACGCTTGACGCATTCCAGGTCATTGGAGACCCCAGCCGGAGAAAGATGCTGATGCTGCTCTCACAGGATAATATGACTATCAACAGCCTGGCAGATCATTTCGATATGAGCCGTCCCGCCGTTTCAAAGCATATTAAAATATTGCATGGCGCGGGGTTTATCTCTATCAAGGATATCGGCCGGGAACGGTATTGCACGCTGAAACAGGATGGATTTAATGAACTGCAAAATTGGATCTCATATTTTGACCAGTTCTGGACATCGAAACTGAAAAAGTTAGAAACCTTATTAAATAAAAAATTACACAACTAAAAAAATAAACGTTTATGACAGCAAACAAAACAGCCATGACAACCCGGGAAGTCGCGGCACGGTTCAACGAGCTTGCTCAGCAAGAAAAATGGTTTGAAATACAGGATGAGTTTTTTGCAGATAATGTAAGGAGCATAGACCCTCAAGGTTCTCCTTATTTTGGCTACGCGGAAGGCAAATCTCCGGTTCGCAAAAAAGGCGAAGACTTTGTAAAACGGATAGAGACCGTTCATAGAGCTTATACAACCGAACCCATTGTAAGCGGCAATCATTTTGCAGTCGGAAGAGAGGTGGATATAACGGTGCAGGGATTCGGAAGAATACAAATCAACCAGGTAATGCTGTATGAAGTGAAAGGCGGGCAGATTGTATCAGAACAATTCTTTTATTAAGAAATTTTTTCTCTCTATTCCCTAACATAGGATCAAACAAAAACATTTAAAAAAAATCAACAAATGACTACAACAGATTTTACCACTATGATAGTGGTAAACCAAACTCCAAAAGAAGTTTTCACCGCCGTCAACAATCCCTGGGATTGGTGGTCAGGAGAAATTAAAGGCAGTACAGAAAAACTTAACGATGAGTTTACGTATCGTTATAAAGAATTTCATTTTTCAAGACAAAGAATAGTTGAAATGATCCCTGATCAAAAAGTAGTATGGCTTGTTACTGACAGCCAAATTAATTTTGTTGAAAATAAAAGCGAATGGACGGGTACAAAAATTAGTTTTGAAATTGCTGAACAAAATAACAAGACGGAACTTTATTTCACTCACGTAGGATTAGTTCCCGGAGTTGAATGTTTCGGTGGCTGCTCAACTGCATGGAGCCAACTTATTCAGCAAAGTTTATTTAGTTTGATTACCACTGGTAAAGTCGAGCCAATAGAACTGGATGCCCCATGATAACAATAAGGAAAATTTTATGCCCGTATAAATAAGATTGTTTACATCTTTTGAGCATTATTAAACCAGGGAATGATGAATATAGGAATTATCGGTTCAGGCGAAATGGGAACCTGCCTGGCAACAAAATTTATTAAACTTGGGCATTCGGTTTCAATTGCTAACTCCCGGGGCCCGGCGTCCTTACAACAACTTGCCGGGGATATTGGAGCTGTGGCAGCAACTGTAGAAGAAACTGTAAAAAATAAACAACTGATCATTGTTTCGATCCCTCAAAAAAATGTACCCGATCTTCCAAAAAACCTTTTTAAACATCTCCCGGAGGAAGTGGTTGTCATTGACACGGGGAATTATTACCCAAGCCTCCGCGATGGAGCCCTACCGGCACTTGACCAATCCGGTATAGACAGCTTATGGGTGCAGGAGCAATGGGGCATTCCTGTTGTTAAGTCATTTAACTCCATTCTTGCGACAAGCCTAAAAGACCTGGGCAGATCCAAAGGCGATAAAAACCGAATCGCGATAGCGGTTTCAGGTGACGATACAAAAGCAAAGGAACTTGTTTTTAAGCTGGTAGATGAATCAGGTTTCGACCCTTTTGATATAGGTAATATTGCTCAATCATGGAAGCAGCAGCCTGGTTCTCCTGTTTATTGCAGGGATATTAATCTTGAGGAATTAAAAAAAAGGGTTGATGCTATGGGAACAGACTGGTCTGCTATGCGTGATGTGATCATTGCAAAACGGAAAGCCGACGAATCACTAATGAAGGCAGACTATCCGGCTTATCTGGAAAGCTTGCAAGACTAAAAAATAGCTTTTAAATAAACTGTTAT
>JAKFEJ010000074.1:0-46590 GCA_036675745.1 Chitinophagaceae bacterium
CAACAGTTTGCCGAACATAAGTTCCCTGCAGAAAGCAAATCAATTGATGCCGAAAAAGCTACACTGTATGTTACTTTTTATATCGGATATATCCTTATCAATATAATCTTGCTGCTTTTTTCTTTATTTCTTTTTGAAAAGATATTGATTGCCTTATCAGGCCCCTGGAAAAATGGACGACTATTGTTCCTGTCCATTTGTGGATTGCTTTTGTCAAATCAGCTAATGCAGCACTTTTTCTGGACTGTACATGTACAGCTCTTTAATCTGCTTACCCCGTTGCTCTGCTTGTATCTCTCTCTTATTATCATGAAAAATAAAATTAGCACATCTTATTTATTTTTTTTGACCTTCTGCTTCGGTTGTTTGCTTTTAGCCTATGGCAATTTTCTGTTGTTAATACCCGCCCTGTTATTCTCCTATATTTACAGGAGCCGGAGTAAACTTTCCTTATTAAATATAATTTGGCACTCTTTATTGTTATTATTCCTGTTCTTTCTTCCTGTGATGGCCTGGTCGGCCTTTTTAGAGTTACAAGGTATCAGTTTTCATAGCAGCGAAATTGAAAAATATAGACAATTTGTTTGGCTTATTGATTCGTTTAATAACAAGCAGAGTTCGTTTTTGTCAGTATTTATAAAAAACACCTTTTCATACCTGAATACTTTTGGCGGATTGTTATTTCTCTTTTTTTTACTATCGTTATCACATCTCTCTTTTCAGATGAATCGTGAAACCATACAAAAGGATAACCGTTCCCGGATGCGTTACGGAATATCAATAATTTTACCTTCGCTTATTGCTATAGGATGTTTTATTTTCTTTTGGTTTTTGGGTTATTATGCAGACCGTTTAACCGCTACCATTTCACCATTATTAGTAAGTTTAATCGCCCTCCAAATTAATCAACGTGTCATCTCCATAAGTCTAAGATTATTTTTTTGTTTTTTAATATTCGCATGGCACATTTATATCATTATAGTTGGTGTTCCGCACTTTTCTACTACTTTTTACAATTAAAGATCCGACTAAATACAACCTTTAAGCTTATAAAATCGAACCTGGCTTTTAATCATTCCTAACATACTTACCAATAGCTAATGAATCACCCCGGATAGCCAATCTACAGATAACAGGTCCGGCTGCTTGCCAGCACTTTAAGTTATTATATATTTGAAGCTAAGTTTATCAGGATAAAAGAAAATTCATTTAAAATCAAAACACGGATATTTTGCCAGCTAAATTAAGCATACTCATACCCTGCTATAACGAAGAAAAGCTAATTCCGGTACTATTGAAAAAAGTGATTACCGCACAAACAGAAGCCGGTATTGAAAAAGAAATTATAATAGTAGATGATTGTTCCACAGATGAGACACCAAATTTAATTCACCATTTTATGGAAAAACACCAAGGCCTCGTCCGGGTGATTCGTCATGAAAAGAACCAGGGAAAAGGTGCCAGCATCCGCACAGCACTTACTATAGCTACGGGTGATATTGTTATCATCCAGGATGCAGACCTGGAATATGATCCGGAGGAATATAGCAAACTTCTCAAGCCTATCCTTGACGGTCATGCAGATGTTGTATACGGTTCCCGTTTCCGCGGCAGCGAGGCACATCGTATCCTTTTCTTCTTTCATTCCGCCGGCAATCAAATGCTTACTTTTTTTTCAAATATTTTTACTGGCCTTAATCTTACCGACATGGAAACTGGCTATAAAATGTTCCGGCGTGAGATCCTTCAACAAGTGATGATACGTGAAAATCGCTTTGGTATCGAACCAGAAGTGACGGCAAAAATCAGTCGAATCAAAAATATCAGAATATATGAAGTAGGGATTTCCTATTATGGAAGAAGTTATGCCGAAGGTAAAAAAATAAAATGGAAAGATGGCTTCAGGGCTCTTTACTGTATTCTGAAGTATAATATTTTTTCAAGAAAATAATTTTAGATCAGTCCATAAGCTATCCATTATATGTTATCCCTTTTCTTATCTCATATTGTCATTACGGGAATTTGCCTTTGTGCCGGTTTTCTTTTTTATGAAAGTTTGCCAAACAATAAATCTGAAAGTAATGGATTCAGACCTTTTATAGTCTATTTAATTTCAGGATTAATTTTCCTTACAATTTTGTGCCAAATACTTGTTCTTTTCCTTCCAGTCAATCTGATCAGTCAATGTATTTTAATTCTGCTGCTTTTCATACTTTCAGTTTTAAAGAAAAAGGCTTTTTTAAAATTCATAGGATATGTTTTAGACAAAATCAGGAAACAATCACTGCTTTTTTTTATAACCACCTGCGCAATATGGTTTTTGTTGCTTTTATTAAATGCAGGTAAAACAATGATGGACGACACAGAAAGTTACCATATCCAGATGGTAAAATGGATTAAAGAATATGGAACTGTGCCTGGTATCGTTCACCTGCACGAAAGGTTTGGATTTAACTCTTCCTGGTTTACCAGTATCGCTATGTTTAATCCACAAAGCGGAACACTGAATTATTACACTGCCTTGAATGGTGTATTATCCTTATGGCTAGCTATTTATTTGCTTACATTGATAGTTAACCGGCAAAATACCATTCAGGCATTATCAATGGCTGGAGTTGTTGTTTTAGCTGTATGTGTTATTTCCTGGCCATTACTTCGTGGCAATGCATCAACTTCTAATTATGACTATATCACTATGTTGGTAATATTCATTTTATTTACAGAAACACTAAAATGTCCTTTCCCCATAAAAAAGCTTCCTCTTCTTCCTGAATGGATCATCTGGCCTGCTTATCTTTTTACAATACGCATTACCAATTTTCCTTTATTGCTTTTATCTGTTTTTTCCATTATTTTTCTTTGGAAACAAAAGGAAAGAGCATGCTTATTTTTTTCTTCCTTTTTTTGTCTCCTTCTTATTGTTCCTTTCTTAACACGCAATGTTATCCTGACAGGGTACGCTTTTTACCCGTCTATGTATTTCGACTGGTTTCCGTTTGACTGGAAGGCAAGTAAAGAAACAACCTTAGAGCTATTACGCTATATAAAATACTATAATCGTGTATCGACAGGTGTTCTTCCCATTGAAACAACAGAAGCTATGAACTTCTCTCAATGGACAAAAGCCTGGATAACCAATATGTTTACCTATGATAAAATTGTTTTTATTCCCGGCATATCAGGTTTATTGCTGGAAGTTTCTTTTGTTCTCCGGGGCAAGTCCCCATATTCCTTATCAGCCAGGTTATTCATTTTAGTCATCTGCCTGCAGGTATTAGTATGGTTCTTAGTAGCGCCAGATCCAAGATTCATATACGGTTGCTTATTATGCGGCTTATTATTACTTTCTCGAAGGTTTTTTATTTTTATTAAAATAAGAGAAAAGACAAACCACATCTCAATCATCCTATTAGCGATAGCCATGGCCATTACTAGCTTTACGCTATTAAAAATTATCAGAGGAAAAGAAAGGGTTAACCATCTTCTGCCTGTAATGCTACCGCAGCCGCCCATTCAGACAATCATCATAGATAATATTCCTGTACACATTCCCCAAAAAATATTGAATAACTGGAATCCTCGTTGTTATGCTACAGCATTACCTTGTGCTTACGCAATCGATCCAAGGGTTAGTGCAAGGGGTACTACTATAAAAGCAGGTTTCAGACTGGATAAATAGACAACAAATTTATTACATTCTTGTATTTTAGCTATTAAATTATGAACATACCGGGACAAAACACAAATCTTTTTCATGCATCCGACCCGACCGGTACTCAAACGCTGCTGGTAATTTCAAAAGCGGATAGGTTTAATAAATGGATGTATGAAACAATTCGTCCGTATCTGAAAGGTGAAATACTGGAAATAGGTAGTGGTATTGGTAATATTTCAAAATTTGTGGTAAGCAGCGGACTCTCATTAGCACTCTCAGATTACGTCCCGGTTTATCAGCAATTTTTAAAAGAAAATTTCTCTCAGTATTCAAATGTCATGGATGTGCTTTCAATAGATCTGCAACATCCTGATTTTTTTAATCAATACTCAGAACTGAAAGAAAAATTTGACACCGTTTTTCTTTTAAATGTAATCGAACATCTGGAAGATGATAAAAGTGCTATGGAAAATTGCAGATTTTTATTAAAAAAAGGCGGACACCTGATCATACTTGCCCCGGCGTATCCATTTCTTTTTTGCCGGCTGGATGAAGAACTTGGGCACTATCGTCGCTACACTATGAAAAAGATTAAATCCATTTTTCCCATACATTCATTTAAAATAATACATACACAACATTTTAATTTCGTTGGCATATCTGGTTGGTTCCTTTTTGGAAAATTATTAAATCGGAAAAAAATCGAATCAGGGGAAATGTCCGCCTTCAACAAAATGGTGCCTTTTTTTAAAATAGCTGATCATATTACTTTTAAAAAGGCGGGGCTTTCACTAATTGCAATAGGCAAAAAAAATTAATACTATGATCATGGCCCTGCTTGTTTTTTTTTACGTTACATTTTTCTGCAGGGCATATGGTATAATGCTATTTCACCTGCTTGCAAAAATAACCCGAAGTCAATCTCCATTTCCCCAATCATTTATTGTAAGCTGTCTTTCCGGCCTCGCATTTGTCGCTGTTTTGTTTACCTTTTTATCGCTCATAATTCCGGTCGGCGGTATGATGCCCCATCTGTTACTCACACTTTTACCGTTACTTTATTGGTTGTTGTATAAAAAGAAATATGTCTCCCTTTCATTACTAGCAAGCCTGAAAGGAAAAATTCTGTATTATCCAATTTCTGTTATTATTCTATTATTTTCCTCCTCATTGCTTGTACTTGTCATGCATGCTTCGGCTATTAACCATCCTGACACTCTTATTTATCATGCACAGAATATTCAATGGATAGAAAAATACCGTGCTATCCCTGGAATTGTAAATTTATTTACCAACTATGGCATCCAAAGCTCATGGTTTATTCTGTGTGCTTTGTTCAGCTTTTCTTTTACCGGCAGCACTGCGCTAACGTTTATTAATGCGACTGTTCTTATCTGGTTCTTCATTTTTATTGCACAAAAAATAGCTTTCTATTTACAGGAGAAGGAAAAAAATATTTTATCAGGTTTTTTGTGGCTTATACTGTTAATAGTTTGCTTTGCAAGTTATACCCAGGTAAGGCTTACTGCTACTTCAGCAAGCCCTGATTTTATTGTCGTTTTATATTCATGGCTGATCATTTATCTTTTTGTTGGCTTCGAATCAAACAGAAATTTGTCTTTTTATTTACTTCTTATTTTTCTTAGCTTTTTTTCGGTAACAATTAAATTAACCGCATTTCCCTTATTATTACTTACCATTTATGCATATTATAAATACAACCTCAACAGAAATTTATTTCAGTTAACTCTACCCGCAATAACAGGGCTTGTAATCTTGTTCCCCTTTTTGGCAAGAAACGTTATCAGCACCGGCTATTTATTTTTTCCATTTCCTTATCCTGATATATTTACGGTTGACTGGAAGGCTCCGAAAAATGTACTCGTTCACACCCAGCAATATATTAAAGCTTACGCAAGAACGAATGCCAGTTCTAATATGGAGGAAATTAAATCTGTTATTAAAATGAAAATTGGAGATTGGCTGCCGTACTGGTGGAGTTTGAGATCGCTGGTTGATAAAATTATCATTGCAAGTATGCCATTATTGGCTGTAGCCGCTATTTTGTTCAAAAGAAAATCACTCAGCAAACAAACCAGCTATACTTTGACTGGCCTGTTTTTTTTAATCACAGGCATACTGTTTTGGTTTACCCAGGCACCGGACCCCCGTTTTGGATTTGGCTTTTTAATTCCCGCAAGCGGTTTATTGATATACTTGTTAGCGGGAAATATAGAAAACAAACTATTCGTTAACAAACGATGGCTTACCTGCAGCTTGCTACTTTTTAGTACCATGCTTACATTTTATTCAACTTACAGACTGGCAAATTATTTTGCGCCAAAAAATATTCTTTTGCCGTCAGGAGTGCCAAATTCGCCATATAACACCATCACTTGCAAAGGAATAAATATCAATTTGCCTTTTAAAAATTCAAATTGTGGTAGTATTCCAGTGCCTTGTTCGCAAGATAGTTGTACTTTTTTTATACCAAGAGGTGAAGATATACAATATGGATTTAAGAGGAAGCAGCCTTTCAATTATTAATTATCAGATATCTTTTTTCCACTCATCGCCATTGCTACTGCTATATCCATAACCCTTTCAGCATAAGGCCTTGAAAGTTCATTTAATGCTTCAATTTTTGCATGTATGGCATCTTTATCAGATGAGTTTAATATAGATTCGAGATTTGTAATAGCTTCGGTCGTTGTTCTTATTTCCTCCTCCGTCAAAAAAGATTTGTTCTTCTCCATAAAATTATTTGTAGTGGCAATCAGCTGCTCTGCTTCAGTTTTTGCCTCTAATAATGATCTTGCCTTTATATCTTCTTTAGCATGGGAAAGAGAATCAAACAACATATTTTCCACTTCTTTGTCTGTTAAGCCATGCTGCGGTTTCACTTCGATAGCTTGTTCCACTCCGCTTCGTAATTCTTTTGCTTTTACTACCAATATTCCATCGGCATTGATTAGAAATGAAATCTCAACTTTTGGCAATCCTGCCGGCATTCCCGGAATGCCGCTGAGATTAAATTCCGCCAGTTTACGGTTATCTTTTACAAGGTCTCTTTCACCCTGATAGACAGTAATGCGCATACTTCCCTGTCCACCTTTCTGAGTAGTATATTGTCTTGCAGCTTTTGAAGGTATTTTTGAATTACGGGGAATCAATACATCCATAAGCCCTCCCATAGTTTCTATTCCCAAAGAGAGCGGAGTAATATCAAGCAGCAGAACATCTCTGTTATTACCAGCCAGTATATCTGCCTGTACTGCTGCTCCTAATGCAACAACTTCATCGGGATTTAAAGAATCATTCAACGCTTTGCTAAAAAAATTGCTGACAGTTTTTTTAACCAATGGAGCCCTTACAGAACCACCCACCATTACCACTTCATCAATATCGTTAATTGTTAGTTCAGCATCGTGCAATGCATTCTTGCAACATGCAAGAGTCCTGTCAACTAAAGGCGTTACAAGTTTTTCGAACGTCTCTTTTGTTAACGCTATATCATATTGGGATACTTTACCAGAAAAAGAATCAAAAGAGGTTAAATATCTTTTAGCCGCTTCCGCCTGTAAACGAAATTCCTGTGCAAGATTCTTATTTTCCAGCAACTGTTCTGTTGTAACTCCCGAATTATCTTTCCAATAGTTTACAATAGCCCTGTCAAAATCATCGCCGCCCAGAAATGTATCTCCGTTTGTAGAAAGCACTTCATATACACCGCCGGCTATACGAAGTATGGAAATATCAAATGTTCCACCACCCAGATCATAAACAGCTACCGTTTTAACTTCATCCTTTTTTAATCCTAATCCATAAGCCAGGCTTGCGGCTGTAGGTTCATTGATAATGCGTAACACATCCAGACCTGCCAGCTTGCCGGCATCCCTGGTAGCCTGCCGTTGTGCATCATTAAAATAAGCGGGAACAGTAATCACCGCCTTACTTACCGGTGTTTTCAATATATGCTCCGCCCTTTTTTTTAATTCGTTTAAAATAAATGAAGATAACTCTATAGGTGAATAGAATTTATCAGCGACCTGTATTTTAACCAGACTTTCAGTATTGTCATCAATTATTTTGTAAGTAAAAAATGATGTTTGTTCACAAACATCATTATACGATTTACCCATCAGCCGCTTAACCGAAAAAATGGTATTCTGCGGTTCCGTTATCAACTTGTTTTTTGCCGCATCTCCGACGGTTACAGAACCAGCATCATCAAAATGAATAACCGAGGGAACCAAGGCATTGCCATCATGTTCTTTAAGAACAAGAGGCTTTTTACTTTCCGGATGTATGAAAGCGACAAGACTGTTGGTGGTCCCCAGGTCAATGCCCACGATCATTTCCTGCTGTTGCAAACTGCCGGTTGCTATATTGATACCAATCTTCGCCATAATAAAAAAATACAAAATTTAAAATACAAACTCTGATACGCTTGTAACATTATAAACTGCAAAAATAGCGATTCAACCTGCTTTTACTAAAAGAAAAAGGATCGGCTATGCGACCCTTTTTGAAATTTTAATTTTATATCAGAATTTTTAACGCATCAGGTACATTTTACCATATCCTTTATTAAAATATTTATCGGTATTATCGCCCTTTGCTTTGTACTTATCCAGGGATTTCCCATTAAGATTAGTGATCACCCTATACAGATAAATACCATTTGCCAGTTTTTGCCCATATTGATCTGTTCCATCCCATTTAAACTCGGTTATATTCCGACCGATATGCAAAGGTCCTAATTCATCTTTAGTGATCTCTCTTACAATTTTACCGGTGATCGTTAGTATCTGCACCCGGATATTTTGAGGCACTTCACTTCCTGTAACCGTGAACACGAATGCTGTAGAAGTTGTAAACGGATTGGGATAATTGAGCATGTTTGAGATCATTGGTTTGTTGATGATCATAAACGAAACCTTATATTGGCTGTTTCCTGCAAAATTTCCACTGCGATCTTTCCCGGCTATTATCAATTCATACTCTCCATCTTCAGGAAAATAAGGATTGAAATTGACACTGGCTGTATTATCACCCTGGCTGGCCGGTACAAACTGTAACGTATCATTATTATTGAAGTAGAAGCGCCGGATATCGCCGTCAGGATATCTTACATTCACTGTTACAAGGCTTGTATCATTCAAAATCAGTGATTTCATTTCATCACTTAGCTTAACAAGTATTTTTGGTTTAGCCGAAATAATATCCCTGTTCAAAATATGTGTACCATCAAAAGTAACATCCATTACAGGGCTCAGGCTGTCAGGAATTACATATAGATTTCTGAAAGCATAATTATTAAACAAGTGCTGTTCAGGCTGATCATTATCAGGGTTGAAGTTTACAAAAACAGTATTGTCGCCCGACAACGATTTCGTATCACCAGGAACATTCAACTTGATTGTATCGCCAGAAACCAAAGCTTTTTGCCTTGGAATTGGAACAATGTTTACAACATTGTTCTTATCAGTAATAGTAAATTTAACTTTCACGCTGTCAAAATCAACTTTACTTACATTTTTAAATGCAATACCAAAATCTACCGGCTGACCAAGTGATACAGTATCCTTGGTGGCAAAATAAATGTTAGGAGCAATCGCACCTTCAGGGGAAGGACTATAGTAAAGTCTCCAATACTTCAATTGGTAGGGCGAATAATTAACCGTATCAATGGATACCATTTTGAGTTTAACATATGGATATTGACTCGCATCTATTGAAGAAATGTCATAACTATTCTGAGCAGGTGTCAATCCGCTGATGAGCGTGGTTTCAATTCCCTGGTTATTCACACCAATCAGATCCATTAAAGTGATATCGGAATTCGGGTTATCTAAAGTCTCCCCTTCCCACTCCAACTGTTTCCATGACTTTGCGGGACCCATAACCGGTGATGAAACGACACAAAGTGTATCCGGAGAAATTGGATGTTCGTGCAAGGTAATCTCATCAAAAACTCCTTCGCTGAATTTCGATTTAGTGGCAAATTCATTTTGCCTGTTCTTCTTGAATATGGCAATAAATGAACGCGGTTTATCAAACAAATTAACATCTATAAATCCCTGATTATAAAGGCTGTGGTACAAGGAATTACCAGCACCTAAAGTAACCTGATCATTCTGCCATACACTAGCATATGTATTAACGTTAACATTAGAACTCGAATTACTTCTTACAACAACAAAATACCCATCGGGTATGGTATCAATGAAATTCATGATCTTTTTCCGCCAGTTAATATCGGAGAGCATAAATTGAAAATTATATTCCCGTCCACTGCCACAAGTTGCCTTCAAACTTTCGTACAGTCCGGTAGCTCCTGAATAGTTATTTTTCCATGGTATAAAAGTTACAGGATGTATAACATTAAAAATAAGCTCATTAAAATTACATCCCGGCGCTATGAATCCTTCTACATCGTTTATTGTTCCTGAATAGAATGTGCCGGTCGGTGAAGTTTCAGGATATACCCCACTGCGAACAAATATATTATTTGAATTCACTCCAAAGTTCCATTGCCGACTTGTTGAATCAAGCGTTATTCTATTCAAATCAGATTTTAAATGTTGAAACAGATGAGATTGATTAAATCCAACATCCTGCCCTGCGATATAGATAAAAGATGAATTATTCCATTTAGGCTCACCATTAGTAACCGCCGAAGCAACCCTCCAATAATAAACCGTGCTATCCGCAAACAAAATACCAGGCGTAAAATCAAAAACACCCCCAACTGAATTAATAGAATGGGTAACCTTTAAGGGAGAATTGAATAATTCCGTAGTGTCCATTTCCATCCGGTACTCATGGGCTGGTGCAAAAGGATCGGCCGATGAAGCTACCAGCTTAATGTCCTGCTGATTTACGATCGAAAAGTTATATGGATAAATGGGTTTGACATCGTCTTCAATTATATAAAACTCTTTTGTAACAGAATTATTCGTTTCATACAATTCATCAACTGCATTTGCTGCATCAATGGTTACCGTTATTTTATTTAGTCCCCGCTCCCTGATGGCATTAGTAATAGGTATAATGTAAGAGAGCGAATCCATGTACCTGGTAAAAGTTATTGTATCCTTACGGATCACTTCAGTTGATTGATCCGGATATGTACGTTTTAACTCTACAACAATATCTTTAGTACTTGCTTTGCCGATGTTCATAAAACCGGCATTTATTTTAAACTCCCCATCTGTTATGGTGATAAATGAAGGAGATATTTTTACCAGTGGATCTTCAATAACATAATCAGGTTTATCAAACTGATATAGTCTGATAGCAGGATCTCCATGCAACGTAAATTGCTCACATTGAAACCTGGCATAGAAATCGTTCTCTGTAGTTGAAACAAAAACCTGTTTGATAGCTTCATCCATTATTTCACCTAGTGTGGCCCCGTAACGTGTTGTCGACATAGCCCGGTAATTGCGGGTATTATAGATATCGAGGTAATGAACAATCCCCAGGTGGGTACTGGCAAGAAAAGCAATTGCTCCTTTATCTTTAGCTAATACAAATTTTTCCGAGATTGTTTCTTTTGTTGAGAACCGTGCGACATTAAAATTGAAAAAATTTCCTGCATTACATCCCATAACAATAAATACAGGATACTTTCCCTGGTTATCGTAATTCTGTGGATTATCCAGGTTAAACTCTAAAGTACTTGCTGAAGAATGACCAAAATAAGTAAGAATGCCAATACCCTCCTTGAAAAGATTTTCCATCCGCACACCAGCCACTTGTTGTACTGCGTCAGCAGAATTTTTAGTAAAAGTGTGCACGTTACCGGCGTATAAAGTATCTTCAATTATCCGCTTATGCCCATTCAGCGCTCCCAGAAGTATATCAGATGTATTGTTGTCACTAGCACCGGTCACATGCACTACGTTTTTCATCCAGGCTTTATCAGCAATAGCCGGAGAAGATATTTTATGAACTTGCTCATACTCCTTCACTTTATCGAGGTAAACCGCAACCTCATCTTTGCTAATAGCTGATATACGACCAATAGGGGTAAGAGGAATAGAACTGTTGCCTTCAGCACTTAATAAATTATCAGAGGCCGGGTTGCCAAAGGTTGGCACCAAATCAAGCTTCTCCATGTCAGGATTACTTTGAGATGAACGGTATTGAGTATAGATCACTCCTTTCCCAATTAGCAATACCATTTTTAATGAAGAAGCATAGTTAGCTCTTGCCCATCTTAAAAAATTACGGATAGACAACGGGTGCTTTTTTATCCCTAACCCAAACTGATCTTCCAACTGATCAATTAAATACACTTTTGCATTATAACCACCTCCGTTTGCAGAACTGCGGTAAATCCTGTAATCTTCTACAGGATCAGTTCCTCCTGCAATTCCGGTTAGTACAGAATTAGTGATTATCAGATAATCCCCCTGGTTTGCCGCAATCTGGTAGTTTATAAAATTCCGTTGCTCAAAAGATATAATTTGCTTTATGTTAGCAGGAGCCTCACTTACTAATACTAATTGCCTGTCAACTGCTGAAGGCTCTAAAACAATTTTTAATTGAGAGGGGTTTGAGATATTAGCCTCATATCTTTTTCCATTTGCAAGATCATATAAAACAGGAGCTCCGCCGCTATAAGTAAAGCCTGTTATTTCCAGGTAGTTTCCGGCAGTGTTTGCCGGTAATTCAAAATAAAAATTACTGGCGGCCCCAAAATGAAACAACCGCGGATAGGTAATTTCAATTTTACCAACTACCATCCGATCTCCTGGTTTAGCACACAGATTAGTAACCTGGAAATTGGCACTCCCGCTGCTAATCAATGAAACAGGAACTTGTTTAGACAGTTTTGAATAATCATAATAATCCATAGTTCGTCCTAAAATGGAATCTCCATTTAACCTGACCCTGAAATTTCTTGGATTTACAGCACTACCTGCGGCGTTTATTCTAACAATAGGATCAGGGGCGCCTGCACCGGAATATTGACGCAGGTTAGTCAGGTTATATGTTATAGATGCGCCTGTACCGATATTTCCACTTGTCCATCCTTCGCCGGCATCATAAGATGAAGAATAAGTATATGAACTACCTACCAACTCCTGCCTGCCTATATTAATTGCATTTTTATAGTAGTTGCCCGTCGTATACATAAAAAAAGGCTCGACAGGAAGAGTATTACCAGAAACATTGTTAGCCGTTGGAGACAACCTTAAATTAGATCCGGAGGGATTGACAGTAAGAAAGAATGCTACTGTATCGGTTTGAAGACTGTACTTATCGCTAATCTGATAATCTGACTCACGGTACAATGGGTTATCCGGTTTCCCATCATTCATTTCTCCCCAAAATTCAATATAGTCATTTGCTCCCAATAGACCATTTTGAACAGACGTATAAACAGGTATCTGCTTCCCATTTCTCCATAATTGAAAATGATCAGCATTGGTATTAGCAAGCCCGATGGAAGTCAGTGATGCCTGAGAAATCCTGTATAACCCTGTAGTGGCTAACTTGAATTTATAATACGTTTTACTATAATCGATCCATTCATTATTGTAAACCTGCGCTCCCGCTGATAACGAAAAAGCGATCAACAATAAAAGTAAAATTCGTTTCATGAAACAGTTTTTATAAAATAGTACAGATTATCTTTTCTTTTTCTTGCTCTTATTTTTTGCGTCAACCATATCCAGTCGCAAAGAAAATACGTGTGTAAACAACGGATTGGATTGATTGGCCAGGTTGGTAAATGCATAATCAATAGTGACACTCTGGATTTTAAACCCCGCACCGGCACTTGGCTGGTATATCCAAACTTTCTTCTGGTTCAGCGTATCGCCATCGGCCAATGCTTTTTGAAAATTGTTAATGCCGCCACGAAGAAAAAACACATTATTTACATTTAACTCTAATCCTAATTTTGGATCAGCACTCACCGGGTCGGCACTTAGTAATGTATTACGCTGCCCATCAAATGTCAGATCCAGGTTCGCTTCGGCAAGCAGGCTTGTTTTTTTACTTAATTTAAAATCCCGGGCTATTCCCAATACCAGCCTGGGTGCTGTCATCTCCGTTGACTTTACAGGAATCTCGTTATTGGTAAGATATAAAGCTTCTTTTTCTCTTTCAGTGAACGTAAATGACCAGGCATTGAACGTAGTTGTAATGTCGCGACCAGTAATCCCAAACCGCCATTTCCCCTGTTGTATCTGCAAACCGGCATCAATGCCAAAACCCCAGGCTTTGGCAAACTTGCCAACATTGCGATGAATCACTTTTGCATTCACACCAAACTGAACTTTCTTTTTCTCAGTTTCCTTCAATTTTTGCGCAAAAGAGAGTAGGAAAGCGTAATCAGCCGATGAAAAAGCCTGGATATTATTGTAGTTAATAGACCCGTCCGGTTCTACCAGAAACAGGGTATTCATAATATCATCTACGGCAAAGCGAAGACCCGTAATGGCAAATGTTCTTTTGTTATTGGCTGCAGGAAATGCAATGCTGGCGAAATCATATTTTCCAATGCCGGCAAAATATTCAGCATGCATAATATTGACCTGGGTGTTATTTTTTACTCCCACCAGGCCTGCGGGGTTCCAATAACCGGCTGTTCCATCATTAACGGAAGCTACCTGGGCACTACCCATTGATAAACCACGGGCTCCGGCACCTATGTTCAAAAATTCGTTGGAATATTTACGAAACTGTGCGGTGGCGGCGACACAGATAAAAGTTGCAAACAGGGTCACGCAAAATCTGAACGACTTCATTCGGATAAATTTCTAATAAGCAATTAATAAGGGCTTGTTTCTACAGGGTTTGAGCCGCCTGTAAAAGTAATCTTTCGCTTTGTAAAATCATAGCTTTACAAAGTGAAGTACCTAACGACTGAAAACGAATAGGTTAGAAAAATATTGTATTTACAGGTCTCCTTTCTTCTTCTGCCTTACTTTTGTCGCAAAATTGAAATAAACGTATGAACCTGATCGAAGAATTACGTTGGAGAGGGATGATCCGGGATATCATGCCCGGAACGGAAGAACAATTAAATAAAGAAATGACTACTGCCTATATCGGCTTTGACCCTACAGCCGAAAGCCTACATATAGGCAGTCTTGTGCCCATACTTTTATTGGTTCATCTTCAAAAAGCCGGGCATAAACCCATTGCTCTTGTTGGTGGGGCCACCGGTATGGTAGGTGACCCAAGTGGGAAAAGTGAAGAAAGAAATTTGTTGGATGAAGCTACCCTCAACAGGAATATTGCCGGGGTAAAAAGTCAATTGGAAAAATTCCTTGATTTTGATTTAACAAAACCGAATGCTGCTGAAATGGCCAATAATTATGATTGGTTTAAAAATATTTCTTTCATTGAGTTTTTAAGGGATACTGGTAAACATATTACTGTCAATTACATGATGGCGAAAGACAGTGTAAAGAAAAGGATAGAAGGAGAAGTGGGAATGAGTTATACTGAATTTGCTTACCAACTGATGCAGGGCTATGATTTTTACTGGTTGTACCAAAATAAAAACTGCAAACTGCAAATGGGTGGCAGTGACCAATGGGGTAATATCACCACCGGTACTGAATTGGTAAGAAGAAAAGCTGGCGGCGAAGCATTTGCCTTCACCTGTCCATTGATTACAAAAGCTGATGGAGGAAAATTCGGAAAAACAGAAAAAGGAAATGTATGGCTGGATCAATCGTTGACAACCCCTTACCAGTTTTACCAATTCTGGCTGAATGCTAGTGATGAGGATGCTGAGAAATGGATAAAGATCTTTACTTTTTTACAAAAAGAAGAGATAGAAATTATCTTAAATGACCATCAAAAAGATGCTGGTCAACGGCTTTTACAAAAACGCCTTGCGGAAGAGGTGACAGAATTTGTTCATGGTAAAGAAGAATTGGGAAAAGCGATTGAAACGACTCACAAATTATTCGCTGGTCAAACTGCATCTGCCGAAAGTTTAAGCATTGATGACCTTGAAGGTATGGAAGGAATAGTAAAATCAGATTTTGCAAAAGATAAAATTGAATCAGGTATCAATATCGTTTCTCTTTTAGCGGATACAGCAATTTTTCCAAGTAAAGGTGAAGCCCGGAAAATGATACAAGGTGGTGGAGTAAGTATCAATAGGAAAAAAGTTGAAAGTGTACAGTTTACAGTTGACAGTGGTTTACTGCTACATAAAAAATATTTGCTGGTACAGAAAGGCAGAAGGAATTATTATTTGATAAAAGCCGTGTAACAACAGCTTTTTCTTTATTATGCAAAAAGTATATTTCATAAGTGGGCTGGGTGCAGATAAGCGGGCATTTTCTTTTCTTGACCTATCTTTTTGCGAACCTGTATTTGTTGATTGGATAAGCCCGTTGAAAAAAGAATCGCTTCCAGGTTATGCATTGCGCCTTCGCCAACAGATAAAGGAAGAACATCCTATGATTGTTGGCGTATCGTTTGGCGGTATGCTTGCAACTGAAATGGCGAAAGCTGACAACCAGATGAAAGCTATCATCATTGCAAGCAATAAAACTGCCAATGAATTTCCTGCTTATTTACGTTTTATAAAATACTTTCCAGTATATAAATGGCTTCCTGGAAAATTATTAAAAGCCGGCACATTGAATTGGATACTTGGAGCAAAAGGAAATGAACAAAAAAAATTGCTTCGTTCTATCTTAGCAGATTCTAACCCGGCATTTTTAAAGTGGGCCATCGGTGCTATTCTAAATTGGAAAGAAAAAACAATACCAACAAATGTCTTGCATATTCATGGCACAGCAGATAAATTACTCCCCTGTCGTTATGTAAAAGCCGATTTCAAAATAACTGGTGGTACGCATCTGATGTCAATAAATAAACCGGATGAGGTTTCTGGTTTACTTAAGCAACTTATTCAATAAAAACTAAAGTGGACAAATCACAGGTGCAAGTACAATCGGTAAATCTCTTTCACCCTATCTTTCTCTTCTGAGCTCGCCGATCTTTTTACACTTTTTCTCTTTTATCTCTTAGCTTCACTCTACATCTACTTGCTTTTTAATTACAGCTCCTTCTGTCGCTTCAGGTAAAAATTTTCGCTCCCTGATCATATAGCCGTTCCCTTTTTCACAAAAATGCACTTTGAGATTTTCGATACTGACGGGATTGCCGTCGGGAATATCTGCAATATTGGAATGCATAATATCATGCCCGTCAATAATTACAACAAGACCGCTGCCGATAGCTTCCATTTTATTACCATCTGTTATTAGCATACCGGTATCCTCCCCTAATCCTATTCCAATACAACCGGGATTACCCGCCACAGCCTGTGTCAACCGGCCAAAACGTCCCCGCTTTTCAAAATGTGAATCGATGATCAGCGATGATATAAAACCAAGACCTGTTGTAATTTTTACTTCTCCCTTCAAGTGAGCTCTTGTTGCGTTCCCTTCATAGATCATCGTATTACTCATAGCCATCGCCCCGGCACTGGTACCTGCAATAAGAAAACTTTCTTCCAAATAGCGTTGCTTCATGATCCGAAGAAACTCTGTACCGCCATCGGTAGCACTAAGGCGCAATTGATTGCCACCACTGAACATGACGGCATCACAACTGCTGATCCGTTCCAGGAAATCTTTTTTTGCGGTATCCTGCCGGTTGCGGATATGCATGACATCTACATTGGTGCAACCGATCTTTCCAAATGCATTCAGGTAATTCTCTCCTACTTCATAAGGAATCATGGAAGCAGTAGTAATAATTTCAATACGTGACGAAGGTCCACCGGCTTCTTCTACCACACGGCGAAGAATGCCTAATTCAAAAAAGTTAAGATTATTACGGTAAATATCTCCCGTTTCAAGGTTGGTGCCTTTATCTTCTGCTCCGCCGATGGCTATTAGTTTTCCTTTAGGATGTGTCATTCAGACAACTTTGATAAGGGACAAATGTAATAGAAAAATGATTTAACTGAGAGGCAATAAAATCGTCATGTGGATATGTGGAAAAAATGAAATGGAGAAATGCCTGTTACAGTATTAACTTTTAGCAAACTTCTCAATAGCCTCTACCAGCACATCAAGGTTTTTAGTTGTAGTATAAACATTTGGCGTAATGCGAACCCCTTTCACATTTTCCATATCAATGCCTACTGCATGAATTTTATATTTTTCAAATAAAAAAGTATCCAACTCACCAAGTTTCCGTCCTTCAATGCCAACGTTACCTATGGCACATCCCCAGTTTGGATGAAGCGATGTGTTTAGTTTTACTTTCGGAATATCTTTTACTTTTTCCATCCAGTAATTTTTGAGATAATGAAGTCTTTTTTCTTTTCGTTCGCTGCCGATCATATCATGATAGGCAAGAGCTTCTCCTATCGCCTGTTCAATAAAGAAAGGTCTTGTACCCAGGCTTTCAAATTTCCTGATATCATCTTTCAGCGGATCATCACTGGCAAATAAGGGATAAAGTTTTTTGATCTTTTCTTTTTTTACATACAGCATACCACTTCCGATAGGCGCATATAACCATTTGTGTAAGCTGGTAGCAAAATAATCGCAATCAAGGTCAGGTATTTTAAAATCAATATGCGCAAAACTGTGTGCACCATCCGCTATTACTTCAATTCCTCTTTTATGGGCTTCTGCTGCTATTTTATTTACAGGTAATATTTGTCCGTTAAGATTGATGACATGAGTGATGTGAACCACTTTGGTTTTTGCAGTAAAGGCTGTTACATATTGCTGAACGAGATAATCTTCATCTTCGGATGGTAATTTAAGATCGATCCAAACCATTTTTATTCCATCCCGTAATTCTCTTTGCTTATAGGCATTAGTCATATTGGGATAATCTTGTTTTGCTGCTACTACTTCATCACCTGCTTTTAATTGAAGACCAAAAATGATTGTTTCTAATCCTTCGGATGAATTTCGATTGATAGCAATTTCTTCAGGGGAACAACCGGCGAGCCTTGCTAAATTTTTTCTTAATGGTTCACGCCCCTGATCCAATACCTTCCACATATAATAACTGGGCGCTTCATTACTAAGGTCATAATATCGTTTCATCGCATCCTGCACCGTTTTTGGCGCTGGGGAAACGCCGCCATTATTGAGGTTAATCAACCCACTTGATAAGGTGAATGATTGCTGAATATAATACCAGAAATCTTCTTCTGTAGCGAGATCACCTGCTTTCATTCCTTCCGCATTACGAATTGCTTTCTCCAGGTTTTTGGCCCACGCAGGTTGCGTTATGGAAGTAAAAAACGCAGTGGCTGTTACTGCTCCTGCTCTTTGCAAAAAGTTTCGGCGGTCATTTCTCATGTTGGCGTGTTTGTAATAAAAGTACGCAAAAAAAGATGTAGCTGCATACTGTAATAAAAGCAGGTGTAAGATCAGTTGATCAGTAAGATTCATGCAGTACAAGTGTGCGGCTCTTCACTTTACTCTGGGTAAACTGTGACGTTTTTGCTGAGCAAAGAACAGAACCCTGAACACTTCGACTTCGCTCAGTGCAGGCTGTGCGTCGCAAGGGACGATGAGCAGTGTTACTATAGTTGGTTACATAAAAGAAAAAAACTAACTTCCGAACTAAAGCAACTGTTTATGAAAATTCTGGAAATTAAAATAATGAGAGGCCCGAATTACTGGAGTGTACGTCGTCCCAAACTGATACAGATGAAGCTGGACCTGGAAGAAATGGAACAACGACCTACCAATTCAATAAAAGGTTTTCGCCAGCGGCTTGAGACCTTATTACCTACTTTATATGAACATCGTTGCAGTGAAGGTGTGCCTGGTGGTTTTTTCAGTCGTGTAGATGAAGGCACCTGGATGGGTCATGTGATAGAACATATAGCTTTGGAAATTCAGACATTGGCTGGTATGGATTGCGGCTTTGGAAGAACACGAAGCACCGGCGAAAGAGATGGTGTTTACTACGTCATATTCGATTATATGGAAGAAGATGCCGGCGTATATGCCGCTAAAGCTGCTTTCAGAATTGTACAGGCTTTGGTAGATGGAACGGATTATAATCTTGATGAAGATATCCAGGAAATGAGAGAGATCAGGGAAGACACCAGATTGGGACCTTCTACCGGTTGCATTGTAGATGAAGCAGCAAAAAGAGGTATTCCCTATATCCGATTGAATAAACAAAGCTTGGTTCAGTTAGGCTACGGTGTGCATCAAAAAAGGATACGGGCCACGATAGCTTCTACTACTTCCAACATTGCTGTTGATATTGCCGGCGATAAAGAAGAAACAAAAAACCTGTTGGAAGCTGCAGAGGTACCAGTACCGAAAGGCGTTGTAATACGCACAGAAGAAGGATTAGACGATGCGATTGAACGACTGGGCTATCCTTTGGTGATAAAACCGATTGATGGCAATCATGGAAAGGGCAACACAACCAATATCACCAATCGTGAACAGGCATTAAAAGCGTTTGAAGCGGCTAAGTATTATGGACGAAATGTGATTGTAGAAAAATTTATTACAGGTTTTGACTTCAGGGCATTGGTGGTGAATTATAAATTTATTTGCGCCGCTCTGCGTACACCCGCATCCGTAACCGGGGATGGTATTAATACCATACAATATTTAATAGAAGAAACAAATAAAGATCCGCGCCGCGGTTATGGCCATGAAAAAGTATTGACACAAATCACGATTGACCAGTTTACCCAAAAGATGCTGGATGACCTGGGATATACATTAGAAACTGTTCCGGCAAAAGGAGAATTGGTATTATTAAAACCAACAGCTAATTTATCTACCGGAGGTACATCGACCGATGTGACGGATGAAGTGCATCCGGCTAATATTTTTATGTTTGAACGTATTGCCAGGATCATTGGTCTTGATATTTGTGGCATTGATATCATGGTGAAAGATCTTCGTTTACCAGTTAATGAAATTGGCGGTGCGATTCTGGAAGTAAACGCAGCTCCTGGTTTTCGAATGCATATTGACCCATCGGAAGGATTGCCAAGAAATGCGGCAGAACCCGTTGTAGATATGCTTTTTCCGAAAGGGAGTATTGGTCGCATCCCTATCATTGCTATTACAGGAACAAATGGTAAAACAACCACTACACGTTTAGCAGCCCATATTGCTAAAAGTGCTAATAAAAAGGTGGGTTACACTACATCAGACGGGGTTTATATACAAAACCAGATGATGATGAAAGGAGACTGCACAGGCCCGGTCAGCTCAGCATTTGTATTAAAAGATCCCACAGTTGATTTTGCCGTATTGGAATGTGCAAGAGGTGGTATTTTGAAAGCTGGCCTCGCTTTTCAAAATTGCGATGTTGCTATTGTGACGAATGTAGCTGCGGATCATATGGGCCTTGGCGGTATCAATACCCTTGAACAAATGGCGCAGGTAAAAGCGGTTGTGCCGGAAACAGTTTTTCCACATGGTTATGCCGTATTGAATGCAGATGACGACCTGGTATATAAAATGCAGGAAGGATTAAAATGCAATATCGCTCTGTTTAGTATGGATGAAAAAAATCCACGTATTAAAAAACATTGTGCCAAAGGCGGGTTAGCGGCTGTTTTTGAAAATGGATTTATCAGCATTATGAAAGGAACCTGGAAAATAAGAGTGTCGGCAGTAAAGGATATTCCATTGACTTATGAAGGAAAAGCTATTCATAATATTGCCAATACATTGCCTGCAGTGCTGGCTACTTATTTATACCGCGATATCACGATTGAAGACATCAGGCAGGGTCTGTTGACATTCGTTCCTTCATCTTCCCAAACTCCGGGACGCTTGAATTTTTTCAATTTCAAAAATTTTACTTTTCTCGCCGACTTCGCACACAATCCGCATGGCTTAAAACTGCTTTGTGATTTTGTCAGCAAACTGGATTATAAAAATAAAATAGGTATCATCAGCGGTACCGGCGACCGGCGTGATGAAGACATCCGTGAATTAGGAGAAATTTCTGCTCAATATTTTGATGAGATCATTATCCGCTGCGATAAAAACCTCCGCGGCAGAAGTGCCGAAGAGATCATTGGCTTATTAAAGGAAGGTATTGACAAAGTAAATCCTGGTATTCCTACTGTTGTCATCCCCAATGAAGATGAAGCCCTGGACTATGCTTATGCCAACACAAAACCGGGCAGCCTGGTTACGATCATGTGTGACGTAGTAGCCAGGGCTTTAGATAAGATCAAAGAACTGAAGGAGAAAGAAGATAGCCAGGAACAACTGGCCCTTACCGTCCAGAACTGATCAATAATTTGAAAAACTTCATATTTTCCTTTTAAAACCATTTGGGGGGAAAGCTGGCAACCCTTATTTTTGCACTCCCAATTGAAAAATTGGCCGGATTGACCCATGGTGTAATGGTAACACAACTGATTTTGGTTCAGTCATTTATGGTTCGAATCCATATGGGTCAACAGGAAGGAGAAACTGATTCAGATCAGTTTCTCCTTCCTTATTTTTATGCCTGGAATTCGCTTTGCAACTACTATCAAATAAGGCAATCCTTCGATTGATCTTTCACAAAACAAGCTAAACCGACTGGTTAAATAAATCATTTCGCTCCTGACCGGGTAATTTCAACTTCCAATCCACCCAATTCTGCATGGTCTTTAAGTCCAAAATTTTTTTAAAAGCATCTATATCATATTGAAAATATCATTGACAGATGGCACCGCCGATCTCATTACATCAAGTCGCTTGAAGAAAAAATTGACTCATGCTTCAGCCTTTTGTAAATTCGGTTATTATTATAAAACGCAGGCTATGAAACAATTTGTTCTTATTGTACTATTGATCTCTGGTTCTATTGTGAATGCACAACAACATCAATTGGAAAAATTATGGGAAACTGATTCAATTGTTGCTGTTCCCGAATCTGTGTTACCGGTAAATGGCACCCTGTATGTTACATTAATTGATGGCGCTAGCTGGGATGCAGACGGCAAAGGCGGTGTAGCTAAATTAGATGCTGATGGAAAAAATTACAAAGCTGATTGGATTACTGGCTTGAGTGCACCAAAAGGAATGGGCATTGTTGGTAACCGTATGTATGTAGCCGATATTTCGGAAGTAGTGATAATAGATATTGTAAATGGAAAGATTGAAAAGAAAATAGCTATTGACAGCGCAACAGGTTTGAATGATATCACTGTAACGGATAAAGGAATTGTATATGTCTCTGATTCACGTACTGCAAAGATTTGGCGGATCGAAAATGATGCTGCTTCACTTTATTTGGAGAACATGAAAGGCGTTAATGGCTTAAAAGCCATTGGTGATGATCTGATCATTGCTTCCGGCAAATCATTTTTAAAAGCGGATGCGCAAAAGAAATTAACTCCTATTGCTGAGTTACCACAGGGTGGTGATGGTATTGAACCTGTTGGCAATGGCGATTATATTGTCACAGCCTGGGGTGGTTATATCTGGTATGTATATGCAGATGGTCGTATTGAAACCTTACTGGAAACGCATCAGCAAAAAAAGAATACTGCAGATATTGGTTATGACCCGGTGAAAAAAATTATATACGTTCCTACGTTTAATGCAAAAACGGTGGTGGCCTATAAATTAAAATAATATTTCAATTCAGTCGTCAGTTAATTATAGTGCGGAAAGTTAAGTTGATCCTTGGCTTGCTTATTCTCTTTGATTTTGGCAGACTATGAAGCCAGTTGGTTTGCGTGGCATCTTTCATTATCAGCAAACTTCCATTTTCCAATAGAATAGAAAAGGACTCTTTGTTTTTCCTGTGTTTGAAAGAAAATTTTCTTTCAGCACCAAAACTAAATGAAGCAATGGTTGTATCCTTTCCCAGTGATCTTTCATCATCGCTATGCCAGGCCATACCCTCTTCCCCGTTGTGATATAAATTCAGCAAACAGGAATTAAAAATTGACCCTGAAATAGTTTCAACTATTTGTTTCAGCTCCAAAAGATCTTTGGTCCATGTTAATGCCTGCTTCGTTGTATTAGAATAGGTGTACAAATAATCTGAATCGCCATACCATGCGGCTTTTCTTTTGGTTATAATATGCTTACCAAAAATAACAGCTTCATCATTTTTCCATTCAATTATATTCAGTAAACGGTCGAAATAGTTATTTGATTCTTTTTGTGTCAACACCTTCCCATAATAATTTACAATACCATCATAAGGCAATAAATTAGTGATCAGTCCATTGCTAAATAAGTCCATGTTTCCACTTTTTATATTCTATTATCATACAATGTCCGCACGGACGAAACCCCTGCTCCATCGCTTCTTTGTCAGAACAAAAAAATACACGGTTCCCCTTTTTCAACCTTTTCCCTGATCGACAATCCAGTTTACCGTAGATCTTAAGCTTTAAGTTCCCGCCCAAAGAAACTAAATGCAGCCTTATCTGTTTTCTCAGCTCCTTATCGCCTATTTCATTGTGACGAATCATTCCGTTAATTCAATGCATCATGAAAAATAATACCTAAGGTATGGCGCTGGCCTTCGTGTACTTCACTTACTCCATGTTTCATATTTACACGATAATAGCCTTTACTTCCTTTAATCGGTCTGAAGTTGGTGGTGAACAACAGCATATCCCCTTTCTTTGGTCTTAATACTATGGCTTTTGATTGTGCTCTCGGGGTTTGTTGTGTTAATACAAATTCTCCACCGGTATAATCTTCTCCGGGTTCATTCAGAAATAAAACCAATTGTATAGGGAAAAAGATATCTCCATACAGATCCTGGTGCAGCGTATTATGCCCTCTTTTCCCATATTTTAAAATAAGGACGGTGGGTTTTGTCTGCTCATTGGTGTGACAAAGTGTTTGCAGTTCATCAAAGCTAGCCGGGAATTGCTTTTCTATGTTCAATACATTCATCCAGGAATTGGCAACCGTCGCCAATTGAGGATATACTTCACTCCTGATAGTTTGTATCAAACCGGGTAATGGATAATTGAAATATTTATATTCACCTAAGCCAAAACGATAGCGTTCCATTGTAATAGTTTTACGATATAAACCGGGCTTATTATAATTGCTGATCAGTTCTTCACACTGTTCGCTGGATAATAGTTGAGAAACCAGGGCAAACCCATTTTCATTCATTTTCGCTGTTACCGATTGCCAGTCAATTGCTGCAATTTGTTCCTGTATAGTTTTCATTACTATCAAAATTTAATTGTTATTATCTGCATGAGCGGCTTCCCATCCGATCATAACTGTTTTACGTGTATTTCCCCAATGATATTGTCCAAATACACCCGTTGACTGGATTACACGATGGCAGGGAATTAAAAAAGCAACAGGGTTATCTCCGATAGCTGTACCTACAGCCCTTGCCGCATTCGGCTGTTGTAATTGTTTTGCAATATTTCCGTACGTGGTCAACTGTCCCATTGGGATTTTTAACAAGGTTTCCCATACTTTCAATTGAAAGTCCGTTCCTTTCAGGTGCAACTTTACCTGGCTTAGTTTACTCCAATCGTGTGTAAAAATGTACAATACGTTCTGCTGAACTAGGTCTACCATTTGTTTGTAATCAGCATTGGGGAATATTTTCTGCAACATTTCCAGTGCTTTTATTTCGTCATCTGCAAAAGCAATATGACAAATACCTTTCGGCGTGGATGCTACCAGGATATTCCCAAACGGGCTTTCTGCAAAACTGTAGTTAATAGAAAGGTTTTCACCACCATTTTTATATTCACCCGGTGTCATTCCTTCAATATTAATAAAGAGATCATGCAACCGCCCTGTACCGGAAAGACCGGTTTCAAAAGCCGTTTCAAACAAGGTGGCTTGGTTTTCTTTCAACATTTTTTTGGCATGTTCTACCGTGAGGTATTGTAAAAACTTTTTAGGACTCACACCTGCCCATTCAGTAAACAATCGTTGAAAATGGAAGGGGCTTAAATGTATTTTTTCAGCTACCTCCTCCAGGCCCGGTTGTGTTTTGAAATTATCTTTTATATAATCGATAGCTTCCGCAATGCGGCTAAAGTTTGTTTTTTCCTGTTCTTTCATCTGTATATTTTTTATTTTTTTAGTCAGATGGAATTCACCATAAAAATTTTCATCGCTATTGGTATATCCCGATAGCTATCGGGATGCTCGAAAATTTTTATGGCTCATTTCTTTTTCTAACTTTCAATTTGATAGGTCAAAAGTAAACCCGAAAATACCGGTGGCCTACCCGAAACTTGCTCAATTGAGTGACCCTGTATTTATCAGAATCTTATCTCATATTCCGTGGTGGACTCTTTTCATACTCCAAATTATTCACTTTCTCACCTGGTTGGCAAAAGATCATGCATTTCATTTCTTTGTAGTTGTCTAAAGAAGATTATCGCCTTAAGTGACATAAATTATGTCCTTTGAATAGTCCGAACAAAACAACACCGTCTAAATTTATTTATTTCTTTAAAAACCACACTGACATAGGGTTGTCACTAACCCTGGCTTTCTTTGTATTATAAAACATTTTTCAAATTCTTTAAACTTTCTTGCATAATGGAAAACAGTACCGTTCAAACAAAAGAAATTACTCCTGTTATTGTAATGACACCTGAAGCACTTCTTGATCACTGGCAAGGCCATCGCAAACTGACCCGCCGTGTTATTGAAGCATTCCCGGAGAATGAATTATTTCAATACTCAGTAGGAGGCATGCGCCCCTTCTCAGAGTTGGCATTGGAGATGGTAAATATGGCGGGACCAGGCATCCGTGGTATTGCCACCAATAAATGGGAAAAATTTGAAGGATCTGACAGGTCTGCGCCTAAAACCAAACAGGATATCCTGCTACTATGGGATGAAACGACTGAACAAATCAATACCTATTGGCCCCAGATACCGCCTCATCGTTTCCAGGAAGTAGTGACCGCTTTTGGCCAATGGGAAGGCCCGGGCTATTGGATACTTTTCTATTTTATCGACAATGAAATTCATCATCGTGGCCAGGGTTATGTATATCTCCGTTCATTAGGAATAGAGCCGCCGCCATTCTGGGACAGGCAATAAACAGGCTGAAGATTTTTCAACTACTACGCTGGTAAGAATAAAATGACTAATAAATCCTGCTAAGACCCAGGGAACAAAGTATTTTCATTGTGTTCCCGGGTCTTATAACCCTGACTAAATAACATATATGGAAAAAGAACTAACCTCAAAAACAGATATTGCCTTATTAAGTGAACTAAATGCTGAGTTCATTACTAATTTCCTTACCCAGGATGTAGCAGCTCACAATAAACTCATCCATAAAGATTTTGTTTGTATTGAAAGCAACGGAGCTATTGTATCAAGAGATGTGTACATGAAAAACTGGGCTACTGATTTTGATAACAGCGGTTATACATCTTTTGCTTATAAGGATGAGTTGATCCGGATATTTGGAAATACCGCATTAGTAAGGGCCAAAACAGCATATACAAAAAATGAAAATGGCCAAACAAAAGAAGGATACACTATCTATACTGATACCTATGTAAAAGAGAATGATAAATGGCAATGTGTGCAGGTACAGATAACTCCGGTCAAAATGCAAACCCCGGACATGTTTGCCATTTAAAGCAGATCTTAGAAAAGTCCATCTCAATTATGAAAACTCATTCCCCTTATACTAAAATGTCTTATTCTTTCGCATTTCCACATGTGGAATGATATTGTGTCAAAATAGCCTGGTAAGTTTCCGCCGGTGGTTTTGGTTATTCCTTTTTAGTTGATTCATTTAATTCTCTTGTATATTCCCTTCCTGGATTGTAAAGTAAATTTCCTGCCAGCAACAAGACCCAACCTTTCTTTTCTCTATGAGTAAATGAAAAAAAAGAAAAACAATGGCGGATTGGGTATTGAACATTCGTTTTGAAGTTGTAACTTTAAAAAGCTTAGTATAAATAAAGAAACACCACTACCAACCTGTTTCCATGAAAAAGTAATAACCCCCGTTTTTAAAATCGCAGCAAAGGTTTAAGCAGTTTCCTTTGCTTTACAGGCGGGCTACAAGCAGGGCTCGCCTGATTTTTTTCAACCCATTAGTAAGGATAAGCTTTCTGTCATCCCAGGTTCTTTTTAAAAAACATCGCTGAAATTGAAGAAATGAAAGGGGAAATAAGGAAAGAACCTGAATAAAAAAGCAACTCTCCTATTACAAAAAATCATGTTTTTTACATTTGATATATTCCACTGGTTGTTCAGGCATACACCAGTTAGCGAAATCTATAACATCTGGCTGTCGTTTTTTATCTCTTTTTTCAAGATTGTCTGCTTCTATTTTACCAACCCTATATATCAAACCATAAGGAGAAAACTGAAGTCTCCCAATGCTCTTCTTTGTTTTCCGTTGACGGCTTCCGGTTTTTTTTGATTCCGTTAGTTGCATATGTTGTAAAATATGATACCCTGTTCAGGGATGCGGAATGCACCCTTAGTTATTATACTTAACATTTGAAACCAATAATGGGTTTGGATTTAATAAACGATTTGCAAGAATATGCAAACAAAAAAATAGTAAGAAAGGCAATCTTTACAATTCAATACGTCGGAGCCTTTTGTGCCTGTAAAAAATGTACGAAAAAAAAGAAGTTGACTGATATTGGATTTTTTGGTTTTACTGGATTTGGATGCTGGTTTTCAGGTAGATATTGGATAGATTGATATTGTCTATCAATCAACTTCTGATACAAATGTATGGGCTGTAGCTATTGCAGCATAGCGTGGAACTGCTGAATTTACTTACGAAAACTACGATTAAAAAGTATCGTATTATTCCGATTGCCGGGCGATTTAATTGCTTTCTGATCGGTTTAAGTTAACTATTAATTGAAGATGGCAAGGAATTATAGATTATTCTCCGACAATTTTTTTATAAAGTGTTTCAATACATAAATATCCCGCTTTGCTTCCACAGTTCTCACATCGGGGCATTGATTCTACCTGCTACCAATTCAATAAATAGGTCGAAAAAAATCATTGAGATCATGCGTCTGACATGTTGCTTATTTACCTTTTCAATTTACTTGCTATTAAAATATGGATATACCCTGTCGCTACTACAACCAAATTGCCAGCAAATAAGCCGGGCTTTTTTTGTTGCCGCTTAAAACATTGAATCTGTACTTTTGTATACTTTATATACAATATGAAATTTATTATTATCCTCCTGCTACTTTCGTTTTCTTTAGCAGCTAAGTCGCAGACGGAAGTTATCGCACCTGAAAAAGATTCCGTAAAACTTCTTTCCCCCGTATTGATCAAAGGTTATGAATCGGCACGGTCGTTATTAGAAACTCCTGTTGCTGTAGGACTCATCACCGTCAAAGACATTGAGCGATATGCCAACACATCATTATTACCTTCAGTAAACAGCATTCCCGGAGTAAGAATGGAAGAACGGTCGCCGGGTAGTTACAGGTTAAACATTCGTGGCAGCCTGCTCCGCTCTCCTTTTGGTGTACGGAACATAAAAGTGTATTGGAACGATATGCCTTTTACCGATGCAGGAGGTAATACTTATCTGAACCTTGTTGATCCAAACACCATCGGATCAATAGAAGTGCTCAAGGGACCTGGCGGAAGTTTATATGGCGCTAATACAGGCGGCATTGTTGTCCTGCATGCCGATGATCTGCCGTTATTGAATAATAATAAAAAAGATCACCGGTTTCGTGTACAACTTAATGGAGGTTCTTATGGTAGTTTTGGCGAACAGGCACAATGGAAATACCGTGATAACAAAATCAGCTCTTCATTTACACAAAGTCACCAGCAGGCAGATGGATACAGGGCAAACAGCAAGTTGCGAAAAGATGTTTTTCAATGGAACGGTAATACAAGAATTTTTGGAAATAACAAGTTGGAATGGTTGTTATTATATACTGATATGTATTACCAGACCCCCGGAGGATTGACGCTTGCACAAATGCGGCAAAATCCAAAGCAGGCAAGATCAATCGCTATTGACCAAAAGGCGGCGATCTATAATAAAACCCTGTTTGCCGGAACCAGTTATACCCATCAGTTCAATAAGCAATGGAGTAACGTAACCTCTTTAGCTTTCTCACATACTGATTTCAAAAATCCTTTTATTACCAATTATGAAAAAAGAAAGGAAGACAATTTAGCGCTAAGAAGCAAATTTGTATACACTACAAGTTTCGGCGAACAAGATCTTAATTTGATTGGCGGAGCCGAGTGGCTATATGGCAGTGCGGACATTGATAATTATGGCAATAAAAAAGGAACTATTGATACCGTTCAGTTTAAAGACAGATTAACATTAAGGCAATGGTTTCCATTTTTACAGATGGAATGGCAACTAAAGAAAAAATTAATTGTGCAGGCTGGTATAAGCACCAATTCCAATGTATATCACTACAAGCGGCTTACTGATCCCGATAATAGCAGGAAAAGAATAAAATTTGATGAGCAGTTTCTTCCACGATTGGCTGTGCTGTATCCTGTCAACAAAGATCTGTCTCTCTATACTTCAGCAAGCAAAGGTTTTTCGCCTGCTAATCGCGAAGAGATACGTCCTTCAGGCGGAACTATTAACACGACCCTGCAGCCTGAATCCGGTTGGAACTATGAATTCGGCATCAAAGGAAATTTAGCCAATAATCGTTTTGAATTTGATTTAGCTGCGTATTATTTCAGATTACAAAACGCAATTGTCAGGAGAATGGATAGTGCGTTTGCAGACTACTATGTCAATGCGGGAGGCACTGATCAAAAGGGCCTGGAGTTACATGCTGGTTATTCACTGATCCGCAACCCTACCGCTTTTTTTACGTTATTGAAAATATGGTCAGGTTTTACAGTCAACGATTATGTTTTTACCAACTATATTACAGGTACTGTTGATCACTCCGGCAAAGCTTTGACAGGCGTTCCGAAATATATTTCTGTAACGGGCCTGGATATTAATACTGCCCCCGGCATATACTTTCATACGACTTTCAATTATACATCGAAACTTCCGGTTAACGACGCCAATGATGAATTTGCCGGCGCTTATAATCTATTACAGGGAAAGATAGGATGGAAGGGCCGGCTTGCTTCTCATATTACCCTGGAATTGTTTGCAGGAATCGACAATGCTTTAGATGAACAATATAGCCTGGGAAATGATATTAATGCATTCGGCAAGAGATATTATAATCCCTCAGCACCGCGAAATTACTTTGGCGGCCTGGTCATCGGCTTTTAAGCCCCCCATCCCCTAAAGGGGGCTGCGAAATGAATAGAGCTATCTGTACCAGTTGGCATAGATAAGGGCAAAAGTGAAATCCGGTAAATCTTAATGAACAAATGGTTAAAAGTAATCCCCTACCACAAAGTGGTATTGTTGGAATACATAGCTATGTCTACCTTTCCATTCTAAATCTTAAACCATGAAATTGTTCGTTGCATTTATATGCACCTTCCTTTTCTTTACATCCGCCTCCTCACAAAATTGCTCGGGTTATTATTATCTGACCAACAGCTCAGTAGAAATGACAACCTATGATAAGAAAGCGAAAGAAAACGGAAAAATAACCTATACCATCAGCAACATAAATAATACCGGTGATGCCACCACAGCCGACTTTACTTCTGAAATGAAAGATGAAAAAGGAAAAAGCATTTCAAAAGGCACAGGCAAATATAAATGCAGTGGTGGCAATCTTTTTATTGATGTTAAAGTATCAATACCACAAGAACAAATGACAGCTTATAAAGACATGGATGTAAAAGCCGATGAAGCTTTCATTGAATACCCATCAGGTTTTTCTGATGGACTTGCATTGAAAGATGCAAATTTCAAAATGGATATATTAAATAAAGGAGCGATATTCTCTACTACAACACTTGAACAAACAAACCGAAAAGTAGAAGGGAAAGAATCCGTAGCCAGCCCGGCTGGTACCTGGGACTGCTGGAAAATAACCTATGATGGAAGATTCAGGGCTACTATTGGTGGCCCTTCAGGTATAGGCATCCCTTTTAATTTTAAATCAACAGAATGGTTTGCACCCGGATTTGGGATTGTAAAAACAGAAACTTATAATAAAAATGGTAAGCTGGTAGGTTCAACACTCATTACTGCGATAAAGAAATAACTTTGGACGGTTATATATATTAAAAGCTCCGGTCGGTTCCGGGGCTTTTTATTTAGGATTACTCTTAAGTCTTTCTATACAAATTGCAAGACTTGCTTTCCAATCTTTCACAGGAACATTAAATGTTTCCTGAATCTTTGTTTTATCCAGCACAGAATAAAAAGGTCGTTTAGCTGGTGTTGGATATTGTGCAGTAGAAATTGGATTCACTTTGCAGGAACTGCCCGACAATTCTTTAATAGCAACTGCAAAATCATACCAGGTAATATTGCCTTCATTACTGAAATGATAAATACCTGCTTTCCATTGTTGTGATGAAATGATCCGGAGAATAGCTTCAGCAAGATCAGCTGCATATGTAGGTGTTCCTGACTGGTCACTAACTACACTGATCTGGTCTTTGTCTGCCATCAACCGCAACATAGTTTTGACAAAATTTTTTCCGAATTCAGAATAGACCCATGCAGTACGAATGATAATAGCATTGGGATCAGACTTCATTACATTCGTCTCGCCTAGCAGTTTGGAATCGCCATAAAGATTTACAGGATCTGTTTCATCATCTTCTTTATAAGGAGTTTTGCCCATGCCATTGAATACATAATCCGTAGAGATATGAATCAATTGTACGTTATTCTTTTCGCAGGCAACTGCGATAATACCCGGCGCTTCTGCATTTATCTTATAAGCCAGATCTTTCTCCGATTCCGCTTTATCAACCGCCGTATAAGCTGCACAGTTAATAAAATAATGTGGTTGATGATTGGCTATAAAATTATTAATGCCATCAAAATCATTGAGGGACAATTCTTCACGGGTAGTAAAAATAAACTCAAAATGTGGATAAGAAGAAGCCAACTGCTGTAGTTCCATCCCCAATTGCCCATTTGCACCAGTTACCAGTATTTTGCTTCCATCCCCTGAAGGGGGGTTAGAAAATTCTTCCGAATTTGGCAAATTAGTTTTCATTTGATAGAAACTGAAACAGCTTTTAAAAAACAAAATTAGTTTTACAATCAGCAAAGTTAGAAAGCTGCTGATCCTTCTCCGATACAATAGCTTTGTCAGCAGCTACCTGCCAATCAATATTTAATGCCGGATCGTCAAAACGGATCCCTCCTTCACTGTTTTTATTATAAAACTCATCACACTTATACAATACTTCTGCGGTTTCACTTAATACAGAAAAGCCATGTGCAAAACCCTTCGGTATCAATAACTGTTTTTTATTTTCAGCTGATAATTCAATATCGAAATGTTGACCGAATGTAGGAGATCCTTTGCGCATATCAACCGCCACATCCAATATTTTCCCCGATAATACACGTATGAGTTTAGTTTGGGCATAGGGATTCAACTGGTAATGCAATCCCCGTATCACCCCATAGGAAGAAGATGATTGATTGTCCTGAACAAAACGGATATTGACGCCCTGCTGTTCAAATATTTTTTCGTTATACGATTCGAAAAAATAACCACGGCTATCAGCAAATACTTTTGGTTCAAAGATCAGCAGATCGGGTATTTCTGTAGTAAGAAACGGCATAATTATAAACTCCAGTATTCTCTGTTATTAATTTTATTACGATAAATTCCTTTCAGATCAGCCACCAATCCATGTGGTTTTGTAATGCCGCAGAAATAGGCATCATCCAGTTGAATATACGCTGTATGAGGAACTGTGATTATTACCGCATCGTACTCATTACCAACATTGGAAACAAGTCCAAAACCATACTCATGTTGTAATTCTTCGGAATCAGCATGAGGATCTTCTACATCCACATTTACAGAGTAAGCTTTCAACGCTTTTACTACGTCCGCTACTTTAGAGTTACGGATATCGCTAACATTTTCTTTGAATGTAGCGCCTTTTACCAATACCCTTGCAGCCCTTACATTACCATTTGTTTTAATTATATGTTGTACCGCTTTACGGGCTACATAATTAGCCATATCGTCATTAATAGTTCTCCCTGCAAGAATGACCTGCGATTTATAACCCAGCTCATTGGCTTTATGCGTGAGATAATAGGGATCTACACCGATACAATGCCCGCCCACTAATCCTGGCTGGAATTTTAAAAAATTCCATTTTGTCCCTGCCGCTTCCAGAACCTCAAAAGTATTAATGTTCATCCTGTCAAAAATGATTGACAGTTCGTTCATCAACGCTATGTTCAGATCCCGTTGTGTATTTTCAATGATCTTAGCAGCTTCAGCCACTTTGATACAGGAGGCGCGGTGAACGCCGGCTGTTACCACCAGTTCATACACTTTAGCAATTTCATCTAACGATTCAGCATCACAACCTGAAACTACTTTTATGATATTAGCCAATGTGTGTTGCTTATCACCCGGATTAATTCTTTCCGGTGAGTATCCCAGTTTGTAATCGTCAATAGATTTTAATCCGGATAACTTTTCAATGATTGGCTGGCAATCTTCTTCCGTACAGCCCGGGTAAACGGTTGATTCAAAAACCACATAATCTCCTTTTTTGATCACCTTCCCAATAGTTTCCGACGCCCTTTGAACCGGAATAAGATCAGGAACATGATGTTCATCTACCGGTGTAGGCACTGCTACGATAAAGAATTTTGCTTCACGCAATACATCCAGCGAATTTGTAAACGTAATATCGCAACCATCAAAGGCTTCTTTCTCCAGTTCATTGCTTGGATCAATTCCCCGCTTCATCATCTCCACCCTCTTTTCGTTAATATCAAATCCAATGACAGAAACCTTCCTGGCGAATTCTAATGCAATAGGTAGCCCGACATATCCTAAACCGATCACGGCCAGCTTTGCCTTTTTATCTATTAACTCCTGGTACATATATAAGTTTAAAAAGTTTAAGGGTTTAAATGTTTATTAGTTTATCAGTTCTTCGATTATATATTCCCGGCTCATTCTACTTACGGCTTATAAATTCTTTTGGTTGCTTACTCCACTCTTCTTCCGGCAAGGCTTTAAAATAATCGTAGGTAATTTTCAGACCTTCTTTCCTGTTTACTTTTGGTTCCCACCCTAAAATTTGCCTTGCCTTTGTAATATCCGGTTGTCTTTGTTTGGGATCATCCACAGGAAGTGGTTTGTAAATAATACTTGCTGTATTACCTGTTAGAGCAAGAACCTCTTCAGCAAATTCTTTTAATGATATCTCATTAGGATTACCAATGTTAACCGGCATATAATAATCGCTAAGTAACAAGCGGTAAATTCCTTCTACCAGGTCATCTACAAAACAAAAACTTCTTGTCTGCGAGCCATCTCCAAATACAGTCAATGGTTCTCCACGCAATGCCTGGCCGATAAAGGCAGGCAAAGCTCTTCCATCATTCAACCGCATTCTCGGGCCATAAGTATTAAAGATGCGAATGATCCTTGTATCTACATTATGAAATGTATGATAAGCCATCGTGATAGACTCCATGTATCGCTTGGCTTCATCATAAACTCCCCTGGGGCCTACCGGGTTTACATTTCCCCAATACTCTTCTTTTTGCGGATGCACCAGCGGATCACCATATACTTCACTCGTAGATGCAACCAGCATTCTTGCATTTTTCACCTTTGCCAAACCCAGGCAATTATGTGTTCCCATGGCTCCTACCTTCAAGGTTTGAATAGGAATTTTCAAATAATCAATAGGGCTGGCCGGTGATGCAAAATGAAGGATATAATCCAAATGGCCGGGAATATGAATAAATTTTGTTACATCATGATGATAAAACTCAAACTGCTCCAGTTTGAATAAATGTTCAATGTTTTTAAGGTCACCGGTAATAAGATTATCCATTCCTATAACCTTATATCCTTCTTTGATGAATCGATCACACAAATGTGAACCAAGAAAACCCGCTGCGCCTGTAATAAGAATTCTTTTTTGCTGCATAATGGCTATTAAATTTAATTTGTAGCGGATCTTCCGATACTTTCATAATAAAAACCAAGTTCACGGATAGCTGTTGTATCAAAAAGATTTCGGCCGTCGAAAATAGCCTTGCTTTTCAGGGTGGAAACGATCTTTAAAAAATCCGGCGTACGAAACTCGTTCCACTCGGTGGCAATGATCAATGCATCCGCATTGTTTAAAGCTGCATACTGGTTTTCTGCATACTCAATTTTATCACCAACAACCTGCTTCACGTTTTCCATCGCCTCAGGATCAAAAGCGCATACTGTGGCACCGGCAGCTATCAGTGCATCAATCATATATAAAGCAGGAGCTTCACGGATGTCATCCGTGTTAGGTTTGAAAGCCAGCCCCCATAATGCAAAATGCTTTCCTTTCAGATCGTCCTTAAAGTATTTTTTGATCTTTGGAAGAAGATGAAGTTTTTGCGTCTCATTCACTTCCATAACCGCATTCAATATTTTAAAATCATAATTCACTTCATTCGATGATTTTACCAGTGCCTGCACATCTTTTGGAAAACAACTACCCCCATAGCCAATTCCCGGAAACAAGAAACGCTTACCAATCCGGTCATCACTACCCATGCCGCGTCTCACCATATCTACATCGGCGCCCATCCGCTCACATAATTGAGCTATCTCATTCATAAAAGAGATCTTGGTAGCAAGAAACGAATTGGCGGCATATTTTGTTAGTTCTGCAGAACGTTCATCCATAAAAATAACCGGGTTGCCCTGGCGGACAAAAGGAGCAAATAACTCATTCATTAATTTTTTTGCTCTTTCGGAACTCGTACCAACTACTACCCTGTCCGGCTTCATAAAGTCTTCTACCGCTACTCCTTCACGTAAAAATTCCGGATTTGAAACCACGTCAAAGGCCTCCTCCAAACCTCCCCCGTTAGGGGAGGCTTTAAGAGCACTCTGACGAATAGTTGCTTTTACTTTTTCTGCAGTGCCAACAGGAACCGTACTCTTATCAACAATCACTTTATAATCCCCTGGCTTTATTATTTTTCCAAGATCACCAGCCACTCCTAAAACATATTTCAGATCGGCGGAGCCATTTTCTCCGGGTGGAGTTGGTAAAGCCAGGAAAATAATAGCAGCATCTTTTATGCCATCAGAAAGATTGGTAGTAAACCGAAGTCTCTCTTCTTTCAGGTTTCGCAAAAATATTTTTTCCAATCCTGGTTCATAAATAGTGATCTCACCATTGGTAAGTTTATTCACTTTATTTACATCTATATCTATACATACAACTGAATTGCCTGTCTCCGCAAAACAAGTTCCTGTTACTAACCCTACATATCCTGTTCCTACTACTGCTATTTTCATGAATAATTTGAATTATTGTTAAGATTAATGGTTTAAAAATTCCATCACTTTTGTTGTTATAAATTGCAATTGTTCTTCATCCAGTTCAGTGTGTATTGGCAAGGAGATCACTCTTTCTGTAAGCCAGTCTGTAACAGGCATTGCCTGCGATGCCACATTAAAATGCTCAAACATTTTTTGCCGGTGGCCTGGCACGGGATAATAGATCATCGAAGGAATTTTATGGCCGGCTAAAAATTCTTTTAATTCATTTCTTAAAACAGATGAATTATTCCCGTCTTCCAACAATAATGTATACTGGTGAAATACGTGTTTCGAATACCCCGCTCTGAATGGCGTTTTTATTTTGGAATGGCCTTCGAAAGCTTTATCATAAAAATCAGCAGCTATTCTCCTGGCCGTATTATATTCATCTAACTGTTTCAGCTTAATATCAAGGATAGCTGCCTGTATCGTATCGAGCCGGCTATTACAACCTACTACATCATGATGATATTGCCTGACTTGCCCGTGATTAGTTATCATTTTCAATTTTTGAGCCAGCGAATCATTATTTGTAAAAATAGCCCCGCCATCGCCAAATGCACCTAAATTTTTTGAAGGATAAAAAGAAGTGGCTCCTATATGGCCAATCGTGCCTGTTTTCTTTTTTGAGCCATCCGAAAAGTTATAATCGCAGCCAATTGCCTGTGCATTATCTTCTATTACATACAAATTATGTTTTTTCGCAATAGCCATGATCTCTTCCATTGGTGCAGACTGGCCATACAAATGAACCGGAACAATTGCTTTTGTTTTGGGTGTAATTGCTTTTTCCAATACCTCCGGAGCCATACAAAATGTCTTTGGGTCCACTTCTACAAAAACGGGAGTTAATCTTAGCAAGGCTATCACTTCAGTAGTAGCGATATAAGTAAATGAGGGAGTGATCACTTCATCGCCAGGTTGCAGATCAAGTGCCATCATAGCTATTTGTAAGGCATCCGTTCCATTAGCACAAGGAATAGTATGTTTCACTCCTAAATAAGCCGAGAGGTTAGCGCTAAAATCATGTACTGGTTTTCCATTGATAAAAGCGGAACTTTCCATCACCTGCATTACTGCAGTATCCACATCTGCTTTTATCTTTTGATACTGGGTTTTAGTATCTACCATCTGAATTGGGCGCATCGAAAAAGATTTTATTTGAATGTTGCTTCAATAAGAAGTCATAAAAATCATTGAAGTCATACCTGGAAAATCTGCATTTGCCCCACCTGACTCATTTGACCTATTGACTTTTTTCCTTTAGGCGGCGCAAAAATAGTAAAATACAGGTAGTTTCCCCGTTTGACTTTACTTTTGCTTCCCGGCAGGTACCGGTTTAAAATCAATGTTTTGGGACTATTTCTTTACAGCATTTTTCTTATCCTTTTCAAAGCAGGCATCCGCATAGCGGCTCTTTTTAATGCCAAAGCTAAAAAATGGGTACAGGGAAGAAAGGGAATATGGGAGAAATTGAGGTCGGAGATCGGAGGTCAGAAGTCAGGGGAGACAGGGCATGCCCTGTCTGTACTTGGGGGAGAAGAACGCTCGGGAATCATTTGGGTGCATTGTGCTTCTTTGGGTGAATTTGAACAAGGAAGACCTGTGATAGAAAGACTCAAGGCACAAGGCACAGGGCACAAGATATTGCTAACTTTCTTTTCTCCTTCCGGTTATGAGATCAGGAAAAATTATGCCGGAGTTGATTGGGTCTTTTATCTTCCTATGGATGGCCTTCAAAATGCAAAACGCTTTTTAGAGATAGTAAATCCATCTTTAGTAATATTTGTCAAATACGAATTCTGGTATTACTATTTAAAAGAAATAAGGTCCAACAATATTCCTTTGTTGCTGATATCAGCTCTATTCAGGGAAAACTCGGTTTTCTTTAAATGGTATGGCGGGCTTCAACGAAAAATGCTTTCTTTCTTTGATCGTTTATTTGTTCAAAATGAAACATCAAAAAACCTGCTGGATAGTATTGGCTTAGCGGATAAAAGCAGTGTTTGCCGCGATACCCGTTTCGACAGGGTGATTGAAATTGCGGAACAATTTACTTCTATCGCAGTTATTGAAAAATTTGTTGGCAATAACAGAATAATTGTTGCAGGCAGCACATGGCCCGGAGATGAATTGGTATTACAAAAAACAATCGCAACAATTAATGACCCTTCATTAAAACTTATCATCGCTCCGCATGAAATAAATAAAAAACATCTTACAGAGGTTCAGAGATTATTTCCGGGATCAATTTTATTTTCAGAACTGGCAACCAGCAACCAGCAACCGGCAACCGGTAACATCCTCATCATTGATAATATCGGCATGTTATCACGGCTATATAAATATGGATTCATTACTTATATAGGTGGCGGTTTTGGAAAAGGGATACATAATACACTGGAAGCTGCTGTATATGGAAAACCTGTTTTATTCGGACCAGCTTATCATAAATTCCAGGAAGCCATTGATCTTATTAATGCAGGCGGAGCTTTTAGTATTAACAATGCGGAAGATTGCATTGTCATTATAAAGAGATTGATAAATGATGATTCAGCTTATACAAGTAGTTGTGAAAAATCGAAGCGTTATGTGTATACCAACAGGGGCGCCACAGAAAAAATACTGAACTATATTCAGGAAAAACGTCTTTTAACTAATTGATCAAACTGCAATACTACCGGAAGCTCAGTATCCCATCCTAATTTTGTTTTTAGTTCACGGCTGATCCAGTATTCCGCTTCGGGGTAAATATTAAAACTATTGATGGTCTTTATGCTTCGTTCATACATGACCTCATCACCACGAAAAAGATCATTGATGAATAAAAACCTATCGTTAATGCCGATAGCTTTGCGAAGATCTTTTATCGGCGTTTCTTTCAACACCTCTACTAACTCAGCTTTTCCCTGTTTTAATCTGTCGTTAAGCGATTCCGGAAATCCACTTTGCTTGTTCTTTATTTGATGTGACAATGTGGGAATTTCCACCAGGGGATCAAACACCATATCCAATTGGCCATTTTCCTGTACAATGGAAACTGATTCTTCATCAACCAATATTTTTTCTTTTATTTCCTGCGAAGCTGGATTTTCTACAGGCTTTGGCGCATATTTTTCGTATTGTGAGGGATCAACATTCATTACAGTAGGCATTACAACAGATACTTTTGAAGTGCTTACTATTCTTTTTTCCTGTTGATGGGTTGTCAGTTCGTTTTGCAGAAGCTGTAGGGTGAAGAGCATTTGCTCAGGCGTGGCTTTCTGTTTGAACTGCTCGGTTAATTTGGATATCAAGACTTCTATTCGTTGCATTTTGCTACTTTTGATCGCTGATTAAATTGATTTAAAGGATTTCGCTGCTATCATTATTATTATTCTATCTATACCGGAAGTAATCCGTATAAATCTGTTATAATCCGCTAAATCAGTGTTCTAAAAGTACAAACAGTTTGCCAATTAATTGATTTCGAGTCCCGGAAAAAAATCTTAACAATGTTTATTGAACCGAATATACGTGGGGAACGTCGCGGCTGGATAGAAGTGATCTGCGGTTCTATGTTCAGCGGAAAGACCGAAGAACTGATCCGACGGCTGAAAAGAGTGAAGATCGCTAACCTGAAAGTTGAAATATTTAAACCAGCTATTGATATTCGTTATGATGAAATAAAGATCATATCGCATGATACGAATGTTATCCAGTCTACGCCCATTGATAATTCGCAAAAAATATTACTGATGGCCCAGGATGTAGATGTGATCGGCATTGACGAGGCCCAGTTCTTTGATGAGGAATTGCCCAATGTATGTGACCAATTAGCTTACAATGGCATCCGGGTCATCGTTGCAGGTCTTGATATGGATTTCACCGGCAAACCTTTTGGCCAGATGCCTTTTATTATGGCAAAGGCTGATTATGTTACAAAGCTGCATGCCATCTGTGTGAAATGCGGACATATCGCCAATTATTCGTACCGTAAAATTCCTAATGAAGACCAGGTAATGCTGGGCGCTACAGATGTGTATGAGCCGAGATGCAGGGTTTGTTACAATGAGAAGGTATGACTGATAGCCAAATTATCTCTTTGTTGAAAATTGAGCGTTGAGCATTGAACATTTCATGATCTAAAAAAATGTTCAATATTCAATTTTCAATGCTCAATGTTCAAATTATTTACTTTCTGACATCAAACTTCCGACCTCCAGGTACAGACAGGGCATGCCCTGTCTCTTCTGACCTCCTATCTCGCCTTCCCTTTTATCTTTCCTTTACCAATTATTTTAATTTCCATACCCTGCGTTTTGGCCTCCATATCCTGATCAAATTCCGCATTGATCACCAACCCTGTTTTACTATCAACAAGTAAACTGCCATTTTGAGTACCCTTTATTTCCATCTGATAGCTGTCGGATTCACTATTATCCGATCCAATATTGGTTTGCGCTGACAAGGATACATGATCGCCTTCTGTTTCTTTTACAGTATACGTAGTCATGTATTTCGCTGGCATTCTTCCGCCCACTTGTAAGCTTTTTTCCCATTTGTCGCCAACCTTTATTTCTTTATTCGGAAAAATTGAAAACACCTGTGCAAATTGATCTTTAATAGCCTGTTCATTGAATTGATCTTGTAAAGAAGCCTGAACCTGCATTTTTGCATCTCCTTCTACTCCCATTGAATCAATCATGCTATTAATTATTTTTTCAAACCCACTTACTTCAAGCACTTTCCCTTCTTCATTTACTTTCATGATGAACTCTTTTTCTTTTATACCTGCAAATATCCTGTCCATCATTCCTAAAGGGTTTGCTTTTAGCTCTGCCTGGCTCACAGGCTCAGATGGCTTATCCGTATCTACATTTATCTCCATCCCCATAATATTCATATACATTTTAAAATTCTTATATACAGTTCTTACTGTTTTTATATTATCCTTATCATCTATAACGTCGAGGGTATAGCCGCTTGCTATATTGATCTTGTGATGCTGTTCCATCATTTGCTGATCCATTTCCCAGGCTATTTCATAGTCATAAGTTTTTCCCTTTTCCGGATCAAACTTTAATAATACTCCTTCAGAAGTTTTGGAATTTTTGCAAGAATGAATAGTAGCTATTGTTATAAGAACCGTTATTGCAAGCAGCAGGAAACTGAGTTTTCGCATTTTTAAATTTATTAGCCGGCAAAATAGAAAATTACCGGCTGGTATTTAGTATTATTTTCGCATTCAAATAAATTCGCCATCGGAAATTTACAACGCATATACACCCTTTTCAAAAAAGATGTATTGCTGGAGCTAAGACAGCAATACAGTTTCTACGGAATCCTGTTATACATTGGCGCTACTATTTTTGTTTTATTCATGGCTATTGACGAACCGGAAAGCAAAGTATGGAACGGTTTGTTCTGGGTTATCCAATTGTTCATTTGTATCAATGCGGTAGCCAAAAGCTTTCTGCAGGAGAGCAAAGGAAGAATGCTTTATTTTTATTCAATCGCCTCCCCTGCTCATTTTGTATTAGCCAAGCTGTTGTTTAATTCCCTGCTGATGCTGATCATGAGTTTACTGAGTTTACTTCTTTTCAGTTTATTTTTGGGTAACCCTATGGTAAAAGCCGGCGCCTTTATCGGCCTGGTATTATTAGGCGGGTGGAGTCTTAGCCTCATTTTTACCTTTTTAGCGGCTATTGCAGCGAGGGCACAACAGAATGCGGCCATCATGGCGGTATTGGGATTTCCGCTTATCATTCCGCAATTGATCTTACTTATGCAGCTTTCCAATGCCGCTTTCAATCCCGTATTGACAATAAAAGCAAGCACTATATTATTACTGGTAGCACTGGATATAATGGTAATTCTGCTGGCCGTTATTTTGTTTCCATTTTTATGGAAAGATTAAACTTGTAAACAATTCTTAGTCATTGACGCATTTAACTATTAAACGTATATTATTGACCATGTTTTATAATCACAAACCTTTTCCTGTTTTTCTTGAAAAATATCTACCCTGTTAATGATTTTCAAACAAAATACAAAGCTTGCAGGTTATTATTAATAGTTTGCGAAAAATTAGGATGGATTAAAAGCGCCGCCTTAATTTTGCAGCACTTTACCTGCCAGCTTTCAAACAGAAACACGAACCGATGGCCAACGAAAAAAACTATATGTACAAATCCTGGTGGAAGATATTGAGTGTAATCCTGCTGGTATATACTGTTATCGCAGGCCTTTTATTTAAGATCCCGCAACTCCCCGCTTTGGAAGAAACCATCCGCAATTTGTATTTCCATGTCTGTATGTGGTTTGCCATGATGATATTATTTACTATTTCCGTAGTAAATGCTATCCGTTATCTCCGGACATTGAATCATAAATATGATATTTATTCCCGCCAGTTTGCTGTAGTAGGGATTGTGTTTGGCCTGCTTGGTTATGCCACCGGCGCTATCTGGATGAGTTATACCTGGGCTGATCCCAACAACCCGGCATTTGAATCTTTTGGCGCCCTTGCAAGAGAACCAAAATTAATTGGCGCCGCTATTGCCTTGCTGATCTATGCCGCTTACCTGGTGTTGCGTGATTCGATTGCGGATATGGATAAGCGGGCAAGGATAAGTGCGGTGTACAATATTTTCGCTTTTGCGATGTTGTTTCCTTCTATTTGGATTGTGCCACGCCTACTACCCAGCCTGCACCCGGGCCAGGAAGGAAACCCGGCAATGAATTATAAAGATATTGATGCCGGTATGCGGATCGTTTTTTACCCGGCTGTTATCGGCTGGACCTTACTTGGTGTTTGGATTACAACATTAAAGATCCGTCTGAATTTATTGAAAGAAAAAAAGATGATAGGATAAACACCCGGTAATAAACAATAGACAATTAGCAATGGGCAACCAACAATAAGCAACCGGCTATTGTCAACAAAAAAAATAAAGATGCAAAAGATCAGGCCCCTTATTTCTCTTTTTATACTGCTGTTAACTACAATAATTGTTCAGGCGCAGGAAGGAACAGCTAAGACCGGTTTTGGCGAAACTATGCGCAGCAACGGACGCATATACGTTGTGATCGCAGTGATACTTACAATATTGATCGGTCTTATTTTGTATTTAGTAAGACTGGATAAGAAGATGAGTAAGATGGAGAAGGAGAACTCCTAAATCCCCTAAAGGGGACTTGCTGGTGCACAGCCCTCGCTATTCGCAAGCTCTGTATCTAATCGGAGTCTTCGAAAGTGGTGAGTAGAGATATGAAAATGTTGTGGCAGTTATTAAATGATTTGTGGAGAAGGTACTTCCCCTCCTTGGAGGGGTGAATGTGGGAGAGTATAAAATTAAAACGACCGGGGTGGGTTGCTGAACAATGAACAGAAAGTACAAGGTGTGTGACTTGTCTGCCGACAGGCAGGCACAACAGGCGATGATGATAGTAGTAATATAGCTTAGTACAAAAAAGAAACGATGTAACAATAGACAATAAGCAATAGGCTCTTCGACTTTCGGAAACTTTTCTTATTGCCGATTGCATATTGCTTATTATAAAAGAAGCTTGCTATTTGAAAATTAAAAATTGAATTCATGTCAGACAATTACAGTTTTTTTGGCGATGTTGAAAAAAGTTTCGACAGAGCCGCGAAGTTTACAAAATGGACACCCGGCGTTCTTGAACAAATTAAAGCATGTAATGCCGTATACCGGATGCGGTTCCCCATTAAAAGAGACGACGGAAGCATAGAAGTAATGGAAGCTTACCGTGTACAACATTCACAACATAAAACACCGTGCAAAGGCGGTATCCGTTTTGCCGCAGAGGTAAACCAGGATGAAGTAATGGCGCTTGCCGCATTGATGACCTACAAATGCGCAATCGTTAATGTGCCCTTTGGTGGCGGAAAAGGTGGTATCAAAATAAATCCACGGAGCTACTCAGCTTACGAATTAGAAAAGATTACACGCCGTTATACTGCGGAATTGATAAGAAAAAATTTCATTGGTCCCGGCACGGATGTACCAGCTCCCGACTATGGAACCGGCGAAAGAGAAATGGCCTGGATACTGGATACATATACTGCTATGCACCCCGGTGAGATAGATGCCGCCGGTTGTGTAACCGGTAAACCCGTATCACAAGGTGGTGTACGTGGCCGCCGCGAAGCAACAGGACTGGGTGTATTCTTTGGTCTTCGTGAAGTTTGCAATATGCCGGATATAATGAGCAAGTATGGCTTGATAGTGGGTGTAGAAGGAAAAAGAGTTGTTGTACAGGGATTGGGAAATGTGGGCTATCACTCCGCCAAATTTTTCCAGGACGCAGGCGCCTTGATTATCGGTCTTTCTGAATATGAAGGGGCTATTCATAGCGATAAAGGATTGGATATAGAAGCTGTATTTGAACACAGGAAAAAAACAGGTTCTATCTTAAACTTTCCCGGCGCTACTAATTTTGAAAAGAATACCGATGCACTGGAAATGGAATGTGATATCCTGATACCGGCTGCATTGGAAAATGTGATCAATGAAGAGAATGCGCCAAGGATAAAAGCCAAAATAATCGGCGAAGCGGCTAACGGCCCATTAACACCGGAAGCGGATGAAGTGTTTGTAGAAAAAGGTATCCTGGTGGTTCCTGATATGTACCTGAATGCTGGTGGCGTTACGGTTTCTTACTTTGAATGGTTGAAAAACCTGAGCCATGTACGCTACGGACGTATGGAAAAACGTTTCAATGAAAATATGAATGCCCACATCGTTGGGCAAATAGAAGCACTGTCAGGCAAAAAGATGAATGAACAGGAAAAAGAATACATAGTACATGGCGCTGATGAAGTAGACCTGGTATATAGCGGCCTTGAAGAAACGATGATCACAGCTACTCATGAGGTAATGAATGAATGGAAGAATAACCCCGAAATTCCGGATATGCGCACAGCAGCGTACGTGGTTGCTATTAATAAAGTAGCTACGAGTTATGCGGAGTTGGGAATATTTCCATAAATTATATTTTAAATTTATTTTTAAAAACCTGCTTCGTTGGAGCAGGTTTTTTTTATTCTTTATTAAGTTCGTTTAAGCTCCAGGTTGTTAAGTAGAAACCAGTGTATAACTTCAACACCAGGTTTGCCGGATTCTGTTCTTGTATTGCGGAAGTTTTGTTGTATGCTGCATATTATAAATCTTTATTAGAAATACTACTTAAGAAAATAATTTACTTAATCATATCATTGTTTGCACTTCTTGTCGCAGCGGCTCAAAAAATCAAAAAAAATTTGCGTAACCAAATGGTTTCCTATAAATTTGTAACCGATTGATTACATAATTACTTTTACCTATGCGAAGAGACGTATTCCAGGCGATAGCCGATCCAACACGGAGAGAAATAATAAACATGATCGCAAAGCAATCCTTAAACCTGAATGCAGTAGCGGAAAACTTTGATATAAGCCGGCCTGCCATCTCAAAGCATATTAAGATCCTTACAGAATGTGGCCTTATCATCATCAGACAGCAAGGCAGGGAACGTTACTGCGAAGCACAACTGAAAAAACTCAATGAAGTAT
>JAKFEJ010000113.1:0-9474 GCA_036675745.1 Chitinophagaceae bacterium
TTAAATTAATAGCCTGTTGTTCTAAATCATAGTAAATTAATAAAGAGAATTGTAGATTCGCCGCAATCTTATAGTTAAGAACAGGCTAACAATTCATCATGAGCAGCATTACCCGAAAAACCCGGTTTTATTTTCTCTCTTTTCTAAAACATGACTTCAAAGCCAGTATCACCGTTTTCTTTGTTGCCCTGCCGCTTTGCCTCGGTATTTCATTAGCATCCGATGCACCTGTTTATTCTGGTTTGATAGCAGGTATTCTCGGTGGCACTATAGTAGCGCTGATCAGTAAATCGCATATCAGTGTAAGTGGTCCGGCGGCTGGTCTTACCGCTATTTGCGCATCCGCCGTTACAGATATGGGAAGTATTGAACTATTCTTTCTTTCTGTTTCTATTGCCGGTTTGCTGCAGGTATTGCTGGGTGTATTCAAATTAGGCGGTTTTACTCATTTCATTCCTTCTACCGTAATAAAGGGAATGCTGGCAGCTATTGGCATTCTTCTTATTTCCAAACAAATTCCATTTTTGCTGGGTTATGACAAACCTGATTTCTGGACAAGAGAATTATTCAATGTCTTTTCGTTCAACCATGGTTTTGAGCATGTAAAAAACATTTATTCCGGGAGTTCCGCAGGAGCTATAATCATTGCCCTGTCATCATTGGTTTTGCTTATTGCCTGGAAAAAAACACTAGCTAAAAAACTTTCCTTTTTGCCAACATCATTCGTTGTTGTTGTATTTGGTGTATTACTGGCGTTATTATTCAAGCATTATATTCCGGCGCTTGCTTTGAAACCTTCCCAGTTTGTAAACGTATCATCCAACCTTTTCTCAGAAATTAAACTGGCTAATCTTAATTCTATCTTTTCCGGTTCGGTGATCTGGAAAACCGCCGTGGTTATTTGCTTGGTTGCTTCGCTGGAAACTTTGCTCAGCATTGAGGCTGTTGATAAAATAGATCCTTACAATCGTATCACCCCGCAAAACCGTGAGCTTATTGCACAAGGAACCGGTAATTTTTTCAGCGGGTTGATCGGTGGCTTACCCATTACAGCAGTGATTGTAAGAAGTTCCGCTAATGCAGAAGCAGGTGCAAGAACAAAACTTTCGGCTATTTTTCATGGCATCTGGCTTTTCATATTCGCCTTCTTTATTGCTTCTTTGCTGAATTTAATTCCCTACTGTATCCTGGCAGTTATATTAATAAGAACCGGGTATAATCTTGCCAAACCCAAAATGATCCGCTCCGTTTATAAACTGGGACGGGAACAATTTCTGCCATTTATTGTAACGACTGTTGCAATCTTATTTACGGATCTGCTGATTGGTGTAGGTATCGGTGTAGCCTATGCCGCCTATTTTATTTTTAAAAATACCTATAAAGCAGGCTTTACGCTTCAAATCAAAAAAGAAGAAAATATTCTTCATCACTATTTCCGGTTAGCGATCAATGTGAGCTTTATTAACAAGAAAAAACTGAAAGATGAGCTGGAAAAAATACCTGATCGTTCAATAGTACATATTGATGGCGCCCATAGTGTTTATATTGATTATGATGTAATAGAAGTCATCAACGAATTCAAAGTAAAAGCTCATCATAAACATATTGAACTGCATTTAGAAGGTATCCCTGATGTAGAAACGATAAGTGCTCATTAATAAAATAACCCAATGAATATCTCTTCTTTTCCTTTTCAAATCTTCAACTGGTCTTCTGTCCCGGTAATAGAACATGAAGGAGAAACAGGTATTGCTTACTGGCAAACTCAACTGCTGAATGATATCCGCATACGCCTGGTAGAATATTCATCCGGCTATAAAGCTAACCACTGGTGTAAAAAAGGCCATGTTCTTTATTGCTTTGAAGGCGAAATGAAAACTGAACTGGAAGATGGGCGTATCATGGAACTCTCAAAAGGAATGTGTTATTTTGTCGGAGATAATAATGAAGCACACCGTTCTTCTACAGCGACAGGTTGCAAACTATTTATTGTTGACTAAAGAAATGAGCTATTATTAAATTTACCTATCTTTTCAACCTACTATGTACGAAGTACTTTTAAATAATATCAGGCAAAAAAATGTTGACTTAACGGAAGCAGAACAGCAACAGTTGAAAACATTTTTTATTCCTAAAAAACTAAGAAAGAAACAATACCTGCTACAGGACGGCGATGTATGCCTGTACACTGCTTTTGTAGAAAAGGGAATGCTGCGTTCCTATACGATTGATGAAAAAGGAACTGAACATATTATCCAGTTTGCTGTAGAAGACTGGTGGATATCCGATATGTTTAGTTTTCTTACCGGCGAACCTTCATCCTATTCCATTGAAGCCCTGGAAGATTCAGAACTACTGATGATAAACAGGAAGGGTTATGATGAAATGCTGGCAGCTATTCCAAAAATGGAACGTTTCTTACGCTTACTGACACAAAATAGCCTGATAGCCATGCAAAGAAGGCTAAGCGGCAAGCTTAGTTTAAGTGCTGAAGAAAATTATAAAAACCTTTTGGCTGGTTGTAATAATATTGTACAACGGGTACCACAACACATGATCGCTTCCTTTCTTGGCATTACTCCTGAAACACTAAGCCGGATACGGAAACAAATGGCTACGACAAATAAATCCCGTTGATATATATCAATGTAATTACTTATTTCTTCTCAATGGCCAAACTCTCCTGGCATTATAGCTTTGCTATATGAAATGAGCCATAAAAATTTTCGAGCATCCCGATAGCTATCGGATCCATTTGACCGAAAAAAAATAAAAAATATACAAATGAAATAGAGCGCCATTTTACAGCTTTTAATTATTGGTGCCGGACAACATGAAAAGAAAATCATTTATACAAACATTAATAACAGGAGCAGCAGCTATGACAACATTAGCAGCATTCAGAAATTTTACAGATGGTTTAAATGAACAGGAACAAACTATGCCTGTTCTGTTTATTGGACATGGATCGCCTATGAATGGTATAGAGGATACTGAATTCAGCAGGCGGTGGACGCAAATGGCTAAAGAAATTCCAACGCCAAAAGCGGTGCTGGTCGTATCAGCGCATTGGTTTACCAAAGGAACACAGATCACGGCCATGGATTTCCCGAAAACCATTCATGATTTTGGCGGATTTCCACAAGCTCTTTTTGACGTACAGTATCCGGCGCCGGGCAATCCTGCGCTTGCGATGGAAACTTCCGCACTAATAAAGTCCGCTGGTGTTGAACTCTCCCATGACTGGGGATTGGACCATGGTACCTGGACGGTGGTAAGACATATGTATCCTGCTGCGAACATCCCGGTATTGCAATTAAGTATTGATTATAGCAAAGGACCGCAATACCATTATGATCTCGCAAAAGAAATACAGGCATTGCGTAAAAAAGGCGTGCTGATCATTGGCAGTGGCAATATGGTACATAACCTGCGGATGGTAGCCTGGGATAAAATGGATAAACCGGAATATGGTTATGACTGGGCATTGAATATGAATAATAATTTCAAAGAATTGATCAGCAGCAGCACCCACGATCAGCTTATTAATTATTCTTCATTGGGAAAAGAAGCATTATTAGCTATTCCTACACCAGAACATTATTTACCGCTGTTATACACGCTGGCGTTGCAAACTAAAAAAGACGAGGTTTCTTTTTTTAATGATAAGGCTGTTGGCGGATCGCTGACGATGACATCGGTAAAAATTGCACAGGCTGTATAAATTTTCTAAAACTGATATAATCTTCCTGAAAAGATTACCTATTCAGGAAGATTTTCTTAACCTCCTTTAGAGGCTGTAAATTTATCTTTCATCGGCACTCGGTCCATACATACCCGGCACAGCAACATCCAGCAGGCGCAGATAAACAGATAGCTGGCCGCGGTGATGAATATGATGACTAAAAGCCCATCCCCGGATGGCTACTTTTTTCGGCGTATTGTACATTATCTTTTCTCCTGCACGAACGGTCCAGGTTTTATTAAAATCTTCATCTTCCATCTGTGACAGGTCATTAATAGCCGAATCAAGATTTGTTTGAAATATATTGATCAGCTCTTCCTGCGAAGCGGCCGTATGAGATTTAAAAGGATTGGCGGCAAAATCAAAATCATCAATATTTTTAATATCCGATATCCACCTGAAGTTTTCCGCTATATGGGTTGCCAGGCGTCCCAGCGTCATTGATTTTTCATGTGGTTTCCAACCGGCCTTGTCTAATGGAACTCTTTCGAGCATTTTTTTTGTCAGGGAAGATTCATGTTTCAGTTCTGCAATAAAAGCATCTTTAACCGCCATACTATTATATTTTAAAATTTAGAAATTTACCTGTCCCTGTGTTTTATTTTTTCAAATCCATCGCCGATCTTTTCCATTTGCTCTTCTATTTTCTTAGTCACCTCTTCCGGGTGATCCAATTGATGAGCGGCATCTTTCTTTTTAAATATCCGCCAGAGTTGTATTAAAGCTGTTACCGCGAAAACACCACCAATGATCCAGTTCAGTACATGCTGGTTATTTTTGATCTTGCTGGCGATAAGCAACCCGCCAAAAATAAAAACACAATTGCCAATGAAAGTGCCGATACCTATTCCACCGATATACGAATTATAGTGATCTTTTCTTGGTAACAATACTTTTTTGGTAAACAACACCGTGCTCCATCCAAACCAGAAAGGTATCTGCACCGGGTTAACGGCACACATCAATGCGCCAAACAAAAAGCGATTCATGGCAGGAAGGCTGTCTCTTTTAGCATCACCACCAACTGTAGGATGCATTGCGGCATAAAAACTGGCGATAGCCAATGCAAGAACAATAACCAGCGTAACCCATTCCAATATCTTAAATATTTTTTCCTGCTTTCTTACCCAATCCATCGCTACCAGCGACAATCGTACATAGATGATCTCTACTACCAACGAGCCAAATGAAAATAGCATAGCCGCTGTGATCGTTTCTTCCACCGAGATCTTCATGGCCAGGATATTCAACGTACCCAATGGCAATGAGCCGAGGAAACTAACGAGCATACCGGTGAAAAAAATTTTTATCAATGGGTGCATAAAACGAAAATACGAAGAAAGAGGTCTGAAGTCAGAGGTCTGAAGTCGGAAACAACATACATTCATAGGAAACTTTCTGACATCCGACCTCAGACTTCCGACTTCAGTCATACTTCTCCAGCATCTTAAAATGTTTTCCTGATTGTTTCAGAAAATCCCAGCCTTTTTTAAACGACCAATAAGGTGTTCCGTTTTTATGATTATACCGGCTGATCCTGTATAATGCTTTCCAATGCGTAAGTAAAACGCCATAGGCACGCCATAAACTCATATTACAATCATAGATATGGTTAGGTTCAGCACCGCAACCATTGAACTCAATGATCTGGAAATTCTTTCCTTCCTTCAGGTCTTCTATGGAAGTAGTTTTAATATCATAACGTCCATAATAGAAAGCAGTATGATGGCTGAGTTCATCAAACACTTCATGCATCCGTTGATTAATTTCATTATGAAGATTGGTAAAATGTGCACCCCGGTTATGATTCCCTGCATAAGATAAATAAAATATTTCTCCATTGGGAATTATCCTGTCGAAACGATGGCCATGCCGGTGTGCCATTTCTTCCATCCTGAATTTTGCACGGGGATGTTGCTCTGTCAGTTCTTTCAGCGTTAACTGGCCGTTACCTTTTACATGAAGTAATTCCTTATCAATAAACCCGCTTACTATCCCTTTTTGCTGAGCCGGGTGACGGTAATAAAATACACTCACTTCTACCGGAAGTTCAATCAGGTCCTGGACTATATATTCAACCGGGATCCTTTCATGATATTTCACCAGTTGATCTTCATTCTCAATTTTCCGGAACAATATTCCTTTCATTCCTACATCGGGTTTTACGATAAAAGGAAAAATGAAACCGGCCTCTTCAATTCTTTTCTTCACTTCCTGATAAGGCCAGTCGTGCATGATATAAATAGTCCGGGGAACAAGATCAGCTGGTAACTGGTCATACATTTCTTTCTTTCCTTCACCTTCAAAACCGCCGAATGTGATCGTAGGATTAGAGGAACTGAAAAACCAGAATGACCAACTACGTAAGCAATACCAGAACCAAACAGGGCTGATGGGAGCATACAATACATAGAAATTCCACAGCTCCCAATTAGTCAGTCGTTGAAAAAATTTATTATTATTCATGCAGTGCAACAAAAATAAGCACGGATGAACAAGGATTTAAAAAAGATTTCACGAATTGCGCTATAACTATCAAACATTGATCATGTATCAGAACTTAAATAAATAAGCAGCCGATGTAGTGAAAAAATATCAGTGAAATCCCTATTAATTCAATAATCCGTGATTTGCTTTAGATTTGAATCAAATTTTGAATGCATGAATGTTCCAACAGTTGCAGAATTATTTGCGAATGGTCAATCACCGGAAATATTGTTTTGGGTAGGATGTGCAGGAAGTTTTGATCAGCGGGCTCAAAAGATCACCAAGGCTTTTGCTACCATATTGGATAAGGTCGGGATCAATTATGCTATCCTGGGCAAAGAAGAAATGTGTACAGGCGATCCGGTTCGCCGTGCCGGTAATGAGTTCATGTTCCAGATGATGGCCTACCAGAACATACAGGTATTAAATAATTATGGCATTAAAAAAATAGTGACAGCCTGCCCTCATTGTTTCAATATTATAAAAAATGAATATTCCGAATTAGGCGGTAATTATGAAGTGATCCATCACACCACTTTTTTACAAGGTTTGATCGATGAAGGAAAAATAAAACTGAAAGAAGGCGGCATATTTAAAGGGAAAAAAATCACTTACCACGACAGTTGTTATTTAGGCCGGGCTAATAATATCTATGAAGCACCGCGAAAAGTGCTGGAAGCATTAGATGCAGAACTTGTAGAAATGAAACGCTGTCGAAGCAAAGGTTTATGCTGTGGCGCAGGTGGAGCGCAAATGTGGAAAGAAGAAGAAAAAGGTGCTAAAAGGATTAATGTTGAACGCAGTGAGGAAGCTATTGGTACTGGTGCCGGCATCGTAGCATCCGCATGCCCTTATTGTAATACGATGATGACAGATGGTGTAAAATTAGCAGAGAAAGAAGATACGATACAAGTAATGGATGTTGCAGAATTAGTGGCACAATCAATGGAATAACAGGAATAAGGGCAGAACTGATTTTGTCAATTATCCCGGGATTTGTATTTACGATCTGCTACGAACCATACATTGATGACGGCAAAAAATCTCAACCCGCAGCGGAATAATCAAGTATACTTTCCTGGACCTGTATCGCTTCCTTTAATTTTCCTTTTGGCACCGGCACCCTTATTTCTTCTGATTTGCTGGTTCCATTCTTTAACATGGAATAAGTAATTTCCAATATATTAAGACTTCCCGCTTCATTTATCGTAATTCGTTTTATTTGCTTGTTAATATCATTAAATGATTCTACTGCATTGCCAATCCATATCTTTTTATGGGTAATAGTTATTTCAGGAATAGTTGTTTCTTTCCTCCCTAAAAAATAATAAACAACGTAATAAAGCCTGCCCCGGCGCAATTTATCCCATCGTATAAAACTTTTCCATTCCTCCCGGTTATAGGTCCAATGTGCCAGCGCAATGCGTTGATTTTGTTCAATTCTCATTAGCATAAATTTCTTCTGTAATTTAGCAGTATGAAATTGGATTACATATACCTTCTTGACGGTACATTTTCGGCTGATTCAAAAGTGTGGGTTTACCAGGCAAACAGGAGTTTTTCTTTACAGGAAGCCCTGGATATTGAAGAAATGCTGAATGATTTTGCATCGCAATGGAAAAGCCATGGCATACCTGTAAAAGGTGTCGGCTACCTGTTTTTTGGTCAATTTATAATCTTGATGGCCGATGAAACTGCAACCGGTGTCAGTGGATGCAGTACCGATAGTTCGGTTCGCCTGCTAAAAGATATTGAGCAAAAGTTTAATGTAAATATGTTTGACAGGATGACTTTGGCATTTGTAGTAAAAGATAAAACCCAATTGCTTCCCCTTACCCAGTTGCAATATGCCGCTGATAACGGGTTCATTGATGGCGATACATTATATTTCAATAATCTTGTACAGACAAAAGAAGAGTTGGAAAATAACTGGATCATACCGGTAAAAGATAGCTGGTTGAAGACCCGGATAAAGCTGAAGGTAGAAGATTAAAGTTTTTGTAGATTTATAGCAAAAGCGGAAGTAGCTCACCTGGTAGAGCGACAGCTTCCCAAGCTGTAGGTAGCGGGTTCGAGTCCCGTTTTCCGCTCTGATGGCTTATTACGTTTATATAATTTATAGTGAGTCTTATGACAAATTTTATATTGGTCAAACTCACGACTTTACAACCAGGCTACACCGCCATAACAGCGGCATAGAAAAATTTACGTCTCCTTATTTACCGTGGGTAACCAGTTGTGTTATTGAAAAAACAACAAGAAGCGAAGCAATGGTACTTGAAAGAAAACTAAAAAACCTGAACAGAGAAAAGCTCGTAAAGTTTATTGATAAGTATAGCAACGCTGGGCCGGAACGCGGCTTTGCCGGTCTCGGTGCCGACCTTTAGCGTCGGCATTCGAGTCCCGTTTTCCGCTCAATATTATTTCTTTTCAAGAGCTTTTGCTTTCTTAAGCACCGATTGCCGCTTCTGCATTTTCCTAAAATTATAAGCGACACTCAGCCTGAAATTCCTTGTCCTCGTACTGTTATAATTTTCCAAATTAAAATTAGTGCCATAAGTAAATACCCGGCGCTGTTGATTGGAAAAAGGATCAATAGCATTTACAGTTATCGTCATCCTTTTATTAAACAATTTGCGCTGCATTCCAAAATTCATGCTTGTATTCCAGCGGGCATAACCTTGCGGACTGGAAAACCGGTTCAGGTTAAAACTTCCGCTGATATTCCAACTGTCAGTGAATACATAGCCTGAATTGATGTTTGAAGTAAAAGCTCCGCCATTACGGAATTTTCGAACGGTTCTGTCAAATTCACTGTATTGACTATACGTATAACTTGCACTTGCATTCAGCTTCAGTTTTCGTGTAATCGTAATTCCATTCCAGGTACTTAGTTCATACTCTTTTCTTCCGCTGATATTTTCCCAGGTGATCTGTGTTTTGCCGTCAGGCAATAATGTTCTGAGCTGGCTGAAAATATCTTCTACCCTGTTATGACCAAAACCAAGGTTGAGGTAATACTTTGGTTTTGTACGGCCAATTACCAGGTCAAAATTATGCGCTGTTGAGGCCTCTAACTTCTCATTACCAAAACGGATATTATACGGATCAGAAAAATCGACTGTTGGGTTTAATTCTCTTACACCAGGTCTTCGTATGCTCCGCCGGTAGGCAAGGGTCAGGTTTAGTTTGTCAGCCCAGTTTTTATTGATATTGGCGAAGGGCAGCCATGTCCAGTAATT
>JAKFEJ010000119.1:0-9471 GCA_036675745.1 Chitinophagaceae bacterium
AGCCCATTTTTAACCCGGATGATCTGACCGCATTACTGAGGTCGCCCAACAGATCACGTTTAGGTGTACCAGTTACAGCGTTCCAGGGTCTTTGCCAGGTACGGTCCGCTTCCGCGCTGTTCCATAAGCAATAGCCTTCGTGATGTTTGGAAGTTAAGACGACATAGCGGGCTCCTGATTTTTTAAACACATCGGCCCATTGCTGCGGATCAAATAGTTCCGCTTTAAACTGCGTTTCAAATTGCGGGTATAAAAAATCAGCTCCGTAATTCTTATCATGAAATTCTTTAAATCCTTTTTTCTTTTCATTAATGCGATACCAGTACCATTCTGCATAACTGTCCCCGCTGTTGGGTATCACCGGCGCATAAGCAGGCACTGCATACAGGCCCCAGTGAATAAATATGCCAAACTTATCCTGGTGAAACCATTCCGGTATCTTCCGCTTATTGAGCGAAGCCCAGTTAGCTTCGAAAGGTTGCGAAAAAGCCAGGTAAAAAGCAAATATTGCCGCGATAAAGGAGAATGTTTTTTTCATCTGCTGAAGTTTGTAGGATCAATCGTTTTATTGTTACTGTCCTTCGAAGTAACAACTAAAATTGAATAGTTGAGCCCGGATATTATTTCCGGCTGAGATGAAGTCAAAGCCTTTTTCCTGTTTCTATATGTCAGCCGAAAGCTATCAAAAAAAACTGTCCCGCAGAACGGGACAGTTTGTAAGAAGATGATCACAATTTTACTAATCAAGTTTGATAAGCTTTAATAGCTTCTGTTCTTTGCCCTGCATCGCTCGTATTAAATACAATCCGCTTCTGTAGGTTTCACCAATCGTTATGGTCTTACCGGTATTTGTAATTTTTGTTTCTACCACTCTTCCCAGTATATCGGTAACAATTAATTTAACCGGCTCTTTCAAATTGCTGCCATCAATAACGATTCTGAAACTTGTATTGCTTGGGTTTGGCATTGCAACTACTTTCAAATTTTCCATCAATTCTTTGACTTCATTTTCAGGTGTCATTGCATTCGATGTCCTGGTCTGGACTGTCGAACCAATACAGTTTGGAAGTGCTTTAAATGCCACAGCATCTGAATAAGGCGTCCATGCTTTTCCACATTTGGCTCTTATATGCCATTGATAATTTTGATCACGCTTCAATCCAGTCACAGTAAAAGAACGGGTCGATGCGACTGGCACCGGAACATTTATCCACTTACTTCCCCGTGCGGTGCTTTTGTATTCAAGTTGCCATTGGGAAGGATTAAAAGGGCTTGCCCAATTAAGTGTTGCACTGTTACAAGTAATATTTGTTGTGCTTAGTTCAACAGCACCAATACCTGTAATAATGTTTACTGTGCTTGTACCGGAACAACCGCTTTCATTTGTAAAAGTCAAACTGTAGATTGTACTACTTGATGGGTTTACCGTTATTGCATCTGTTGTTTGTCCACCCGGCATCCATTTCAATGAACCGAATGCAGTAGCGCTAACGGCGCAAGCAGCTAATCTTTGTCGCCCCTCTTCTTTACTGCCACAATCAGAAGTGTGAGTATAAAAGCGTACCTGCCCGTTATAAGAAGCTTTCCATACGGCCAAATGAATACCGGTAGCGAGAGTGCTGTTTCCATCAGCAGTGCTTATGGTTACTACATCATCTAAAATACTTCCGCTATTTGTCAGGGATTTGAATGCATAATATTTTCCTGCTTCCACATTTAACATACTATACTCACCTGCATACCCTCCCTTTGTGATTACTCCATAGCTGCCATTGCTGTTTGCAAAGCTATAAGCTGTAGCAGGAAACTGCCCGTACACATCATTGGTACAACCTGTAACTGTTTTTGTGCCAGTAAAACTAAGTGTAGTACCTGAACCTGTGCATACCAACCCTGAAACACCTGACTGTATAACAGGTACAGGCAAAGCACCTTTAAAAGGATAAGCCATCGTTGCTGCAGAATTGCTGCATCCGTTAGCACCGGTAACGTAAGCCCTATAAAGTGTAGCGGCCGCTGGGTTAACAGTAATCGCAGCTACTGTCTCTCCTCCCGGTTGCCATTCATAACTAAGATATGGAGCTGCATTAATATTTTGGTCTGCTACGTTTAATTGTATTGCATCGCTACCGCATGGGTTAATGTATTGTTGGGTTATGACAGGTCTTGGTACAAGTAAATAATCTACCCGTACTGAATTTGATACCACCGTACAACCTCCAAGGCTAAATTTAACCCTCCAGATGTCAAATAATGGATCATAAAAGTAAGTTTCAATTACTAATGGCTCATTACCAATTGGAACCCATGGTGTCCAGGTACCGAGATTGCTATTGTAATATTCAAGTGTTGAGCCTGGAATATTTCCTGTAAACGTCAGGGTATGAGTTACATTTTTACAAACTTCGGTTGAAGATGCAGACAATGTTCCGGGGATTACTGAACCTGCCTCAGCTACCAATATGGTTTTAGTAATACTCGAAGACCCTAATTCATTGGTTACAGTTAATTGAATGGTTTTTGTACCGGCGGTTGCGAATGTTACAACCTCTGTATTATTAGCAGAGCTGCTGGGACTACCATCCTGAAAACTCCAGTTTCTTTGCGTTATCACGCCAATACTATTATCAGTAAAAGTTACAGTACTTCCCACGCAGATTGTCATGGCTGAAGCAGAAAATTGTGCAATGGGTGCACTACAGGCAGCAAGACAAGTTACTTCCGGCCGACTTAGATAACTGTTCATTTGTGAAATGCTTTCGGTACTGAAAGTGACAGGTGTAGGATTTGCATATAGGTTTCCCATAATGTAAGGCGCTAAAAAATCTCCATCGTGATAAGCGCCTAAGCAATGGCCGATCTCATGAGCTGATAAAGCAGCGAGATAGCTTAGTGATCCACCCAGATCTTTACAGACATTATATCGCAATGAAGTGCAAACTGTACCTATGTCCATGGCAAGTCCATCAATAAAATCATCAGCATTTCTCGCTGACCAAAGCTGGCCAAGATCGTATGTGCTGTTGAAATTGCCCGCTTCTCCCCATGCGGCAAAGTTGTCACGAAGAATGAACATATCATTGCCAACATAATTCGGAATCAATGGGTTTCCTTCATTTGTTGTTGCTACATACTGACCAACAAGTTTGAAATCGAGGTAGCTGTTACCTATCAGTGTATTGCTGTAAATACCTGTCATGGCGTTCAGCACACTAATATTATGCTCCTCCACTTCTTCAACAGAGCCATATTTCAAAAACATCGATTCGTCTGATGCAATCGCTATTTCCACCATCTTACACCCAGCCCCCACTATCCGTGAAGATGTGTTGGGTTCATTAATTGTTTCTTTGAGTTTTTGCTGAACATCTTTTACTCCACAGGCTATACCTTTATGCGGAATCACATCTTTTGTTTCATATAATACAAATTGGTCAGTAGTTGCTTGCTTATTAAAATACCTCAATGGTTCGATAAAATATTCCTTCCCATTTCCTTTAATAAAACCATAGATCGTTTTACCTGATATTGTAAGATAAACACTGCTGTTATTATCTCCTGTTAATTTCCCTTTGTAGGTGATAGATTTGGATGGAGCAAGCACTTTCTTCCCTTCCACTGTGCCTCCCATTAATTTATAATTCGGACTTAAGATATCGTTCTTCTCAAGTGAAATTTTCATGGCAGATAAACCCCCGAAGTCCAGCTCAAAATTTATTATGCCATTGCTATTAGCTTTTGCATGTTGTGCCAGTTTCGGCGCATTGATTGTAAAAAGAGAATAGTTTTTAAATACATGATTCAAAGACACAGTGCTGCTTTTGTTAACAGGTGTTCCAGCAATCTTTTCCTGTGCCTGCATATGAACCGGTGCAAGAATAATGAACAAAAAAAGCCATTTATATATAGCCTGTTTGGAAGGAGTAATCTTTCTCATAATAAACGCATTTAGAAATGATGTTTAAAACTGCCCCGGTTTGCCGGGGCAGTAGTATATATTGCAAATACCTAATCTGAAACCTTTACCAGCTTAAGCTGATTGACTTTATTACCTTGAGTTAATCGCAGTAAATAAGTTCCGCTTCTGTACTTATCGCCGATAAGTATTACCTGACCTGCAGTTACTGTTCTTGTTTCTACTACCCTGCCGAGCATATCTGATACAGTTATTCTTACAGGCTCCTTCAGATTATCTACACCACCGATAGCAACTTTGAAGTTTGTTTTACTTGGGTTGGGCATTGCAACTACTTTCAATTCGTCAGCCATATCTATTACTTCATTTTCAGGTGTGGCATTATTTACAGACCTGTTTTGAGTAAGAGATGGGGCACAACTTGCCAACGTTTTAAATAATACGAGATCAGAATATGGCGTCCGCGATTTCCCGCATTTTGCCTTGATATGCCACTGATAATTCTGATTTAATTTCAAACCTGTAATAGTAGCTGAACGGGCTGACACATTTGCAACCGGAACGCTGATCCATTTACTTCCCTGCGATGTGCTTTTGTATTCAAGCTCCCATTGAGTTGGATTAAAAGGCGTAGACCAATTTAATGTAGCACTATTACAAGTAACATTTGTAGTACTTAATTCAACTGCTCCAATGCCTGCTATTACTTGCTTTGTAGTACTGGCAGAACAATTTTGACCGATTAGTGTATATGTCAAAGTATAGTTTGTGGTTGTTGCTGGATTTACTGTGATCGATGGTGTTGTTTGCCCACCCGGCATCCACAGAAAAGTTCCGGCAATAGATGGGTCGTTAAAACATATAGCATATCTCGTGATAAAAAATGTATTGTCAGCTGCACAACCAGGTCCATGAGTATAGAATCGAACCTGTCCGGAAAATGTAGCTTTCCATATAGCTCCGGTTACCAATACCTGTGACCCATCAGCATTTGTTACTGTGTTTATAATTTCACCACTCCCGTTGGTGTAATAACTGAAAAATCCGTAATATTTACCTGCTTCAACATTTACCATACTATATTCCCCTAAATAGCCCTCATTTGTTATCTCCTCATTATTTGCATCGCAGGATGAAAAAGTAAATACATTTTCAGGCCATTGACCATACGTTGAGATCGCACATGCTGTCCCCATATTTATTCCGCCAAAACTTAAGGTGACTTCACCTGAACCGCACACAGTACCCGGAGAAGTCGATTGAACTATTGGTGTAATTTTTTGTTCAACTTCCACAGTATGCTCATCAGAGTATGTGCAACCATATGCGTCTGTTGCGGTAACATTGTACGTTGCAGTAACAGGTGGCGTTACAGTTATTGAAGATATTGTAGCTGTAGTACTCCAAAGAATATTTGAATAATTTCCATTTAATTCAAGAGAGGCGCTGCTACCCGGACATATTAGAGATGGACCTGTGATTTGTAATCCCTGGGAATGGTAGTTTACTTGTATAATTTCTGAATTGGCGTAGCACTCACCATCGAAATATCTTACTTTGAAACGATCATATCCTAAATGGTTTAAATCAATCAGTCCATTTGGATTTAATGGCTGACCGGCACTACCCAGGTATTCCCACGTCTCATACCATATATTATAGTATACCCAATAAGCACCTTCAACTCCACCAGTATAATTCAATGTATAGTCGCTTCCTACACATACAGGGTTTGTAGGGCCACTTGCTGTTCCGGGAAGAGTACCTGCCTGAACATCAGTAACCGTTACAGTAACAATATTGGAAAACTCAGTACAAGCTCCGTTAGAGCTTCTTGCTCTTACAGCAAACTCAAGTGATGAACCCGCAAGAAAGTAATTTGATGTACGAAATGTAAAAGGGCCATCATTGGGGTTTGCAAAAAATTCATACCATTCAGATTCACCAGCACCCCGGTATACCCACATTAAATCATCAGGGCTTCCTTGCGGAAGGCTATAATTAAGAGTAATCTCTCCATCCTGGCAAATAGTAGTGCTGGAACTACTGGCAGTGCCTACCACAGGGATAGGAACAAATTCAATTGTTTTGGCATTTGAACATCCTGGTGTTCCAACAGAAAGGCTATAGGTGCCAGGCTGATTAATAACTATGCTTTGTGTTGTTGCCCCGGTTGACCAAAGATTTCCGGTAGCAGAATTGGAACTAAGAGTTAATGAATAAGGTGGGTTTGCACAAAGATCTCCTATGACATTGATTCTGGAAGAATAAAATCCACCTGATTCAAGTTTATCTCTTAGAAGTTGGTCCAAATAGACCCCGTTACCCTGTTCATCAAACTCCCCGGTGCCCACGATAATTTTTACGGTGCTATTTGCCGGGTCTTGTTGATTGGGAAGAATGATCACTGTAGTTGGTATAGCTTCTATATTATAGTAATCTGCGAACTGGGCCATCAACCCGTCACGCCATGCACCGAAATTGGCAAAGACTGGCATAGTCATATTATAATGGTCGACATACTGTGCAGCAAACTCGCAATCAGTTGCTTCTCCAGGAGTATTCGTTTCAAAAAGCATGTTATACATTTTTACCTTACAATTCCCCTGGCTATATTCTTTCCACACAGATTCATATAATGGATTGCTTATTGCACAGGGTCCGCACCAGCCCGCACAGAATTTCATCACCACGGCATTTCCCGCAGCAAGATCATCATACAAATGGTGACTAACTCCGTTACAATCCGTCATTGTAAAATCCGGGATTTGAGCTAAAACAGGTTTCGCAAGAAACCCTGTCATGAATAGAATGAATAAAATTTTTCTCATTGCATTTTGCTTTATGGTAAAAAAATGATGGCAGTTTTTTGGTCATCGTACCTGCTCCTGTGCTTCCATTTTCTGTATCCGTTTATCAAAAATTTTGACAACAACAAGGATCAACAGCACCGCTACAAGGATGACCAGGATGAAAAAAAAATTTGTTTTAGTATTTCGCATACTATAAATCATCAGGCAGAAAATTAGAAGTAGAAAAAGCGGTTACCAATTTTTGGAGAGGACAATAATTCGCCAGGAGATGGACAATAATCTGCCGGATAGTGGACAGAAATCTGACAATTGAGCTAATTCGTTGAGAATGAGTTTCGTTTTTAAAAGAAAGATGGAGGTGAAAGAGCAAATAAACCGCTCTTACATTTTAGCAATAGTCTCTTCGGTGGTGATGTCGCCATCAATACTCAATCGCTGGCGCAACCGTTGTTTTGTTTTATAAACGCTATTTGCAGAAATTCCGAGAATGGAAGCGATCTGGTTGGTAGTGAGGTGTAATTTTACAAGTGCAGCCATTCTCTGCTCGGCCAAAGTAATATCGGGGAAATTATCCTTCAGATTTATAAAAAATCCCGGGTAAATTTTTTCAAAAAGAGATTTGAATTTGTTCCAGTCTTCTTCTGTCAATATTGTTTTCTGACCCAGTTCTGAAATTATTGCGTGCTGTTCTGAACTGGCTTCTTTACCCCTGATCTGCGATTCCAGTTTTTCGACCAGGTTTGTTTTTTCAATGATGTTCTCAGTAAACATCTTTAATTGATCTTTTGCGGAGGCAACCTGCTGTTCCATCAGCAATTTCTCCTGTTCAATGCGAAATTTTTCCTGTTCAGCTTTTTCCGTTTTTAATTTCTCTTTTAATCGCTGCCTGTTTACTGCCATCACAACAACGAGAGATAGAACTATTATAGAAGCAATGATAATATTCCTAAGCAGCAACTGTGATCGTTTTTCCTTGTTCAGGTTTTGAATCTTAAAACGGCTGACCTCATCATTTAATTTTGCTTTGGAAATAGCGAGGCTGCTGGTCACTACTTCTTTTTCGAGTGAGTCATGGAGTGCTGTATAGCGGTCGTTATAATAAAATGCACTGTCGTAGTTGCCCATTGCCCGGAAGATCTGAGTGAGGGTATAATAGGTGTCACGCAGGTTGGGGCCGCTGGGCCAAAGGCTTAAAAGACGGATGGCTTCTTTTGACTCGGCTAAAGCAGCTACTTTATTTCCCCTGGCCAGGTTTGCTTTTGCCATCCATTGTGATGCATTGGCTGCTTCGTTATAAATACTATCGTCCTTGCTGTTTTGGTAATCGGTTGTGAACAGTATATAGGCTGAATCAAATTTGTTTTGTGCATAGATGATCCTGCCGATATTACCCAGCACCTTTGCCGTTAACAGCGTATCCTTATTTTGGGTTGCAAATTGCAATGCCTGCTGGTAGTAAGCATTAGCAGAATCATGCTGGTTCTTTTTATAAAAACTGGTGCCGATTGTATTTAAAGCTCTGATCTTGTATTTATAGGGATCTTTATGCGCTGTTTCATAATTCAGTTTTTTCCATGAGGTAATTCCTTTTTTTGCATAGATGATACATTCGTCATATTCCCTCACCTGGTACAGCAATTCTGCAAGCTCAGTATAAACCGGAGGCTCAACAGGATACTCAACCTTTTCAAAAAGATCCACCCCGTTTTTTGAGTACATGACCGCCCAACCTGTTTCTCCAAAACTGCGCATTCGTTTTGCGGAATAAAAACTTACCCACCCAATTGCTAAATCATTTTCAATGTGGTAAACTGCATCAAGGGCATCGGCATACAGTTTCATCATCTGCTCCTTAATGGGTTGTAGTTCTTTTGACCCACGGTCTTTATACTTGTCGTACCCGGCAAATTTGGCATAAAGGAAATCTGCCTTGACCATACAGAAATATGTCCGAAAAAAATACCCCTTCGCATTGTCTGACATTTCCAGGGAATCCAAAAAAAGAAGTGCCCGAAGGCTATCAGCTTTTATCAATTGGTTGGTCAAGCTTCCCAAACTGTTGACTTCAGTTACCTCATTTTTACTTAATTTGACTGCCCATTTATCAGCATCCAGGCCCAGCGTTTGTGCAGAAGCAATAATACATATGGGCAAAAAACCAATTAGGATGATAAGGCGACAGATGCTCTTGTGTTTAGCGGTCATAAGAGCAGACAAATTAGTGAAAAAATTGATATCCGGACCTGCTATGAAAAAGCCGGATTGGCCAGGTGGCAGTCATGCCTTAAGTGCAGCCGCGCAGCGATAAGTCTGCGAGGGTAGTAAATCAGCTTCCTGGCTTAAGCTACTTTTTAAATTCCATTGCTTGTTTTTTTGTTTTTACGTCGTTGTTGGTGCTTTGTTCTCACCAACAACATGGAATAAAAAATACAAGATTTTTATTTTTGTTGGATTGGCCGTTTTAATAAGCTTGAAGGTGCACACCAGGGTATTAGTCTTTTCATGACATATATTAAACAAGATGAATTATGTAGTACTTCAATTGCATTTAAGGGAATGGTTATAAAAGATAAAGCTGACGATAAGAATAGATTGTTAATTAACGAACACTGCATGGACCAGGGCAAACGCATTAAAACCAGTTACAATAAAAAGAAATGTGTTTTGAATCCCGAAGGGATGTAATTATTATAGAAATGAAGTGTTTCCGATTTTCAAAAACCCCGGAGGGGTGAAATTTCA
>JAKFEJ010000434.1:0-9452 GCA_036675745.1 Chitinophagaceae bacterium
TTGAAATTAGTTCCGCAACCTTGCTAAGTCTTCGTGAATTAATACTTCATAATAAATCGTTTCTCCTGAAGGAACTGACCGGTAGTTATCATGATGATGAAAGAAAATTTAACTGGTATAATACCGGGTATGATAAAAATGCAAAACTTTTTACAACGGATTCTTTTTCTTTTAGCCCTGCTAAAGACCGGAAAACTTTCATGGCGGCTTCACCTTATCAAACCGATTTCCTTACTGCAAAAACAGGTGCTATTCATATTGGTCCATTTGATATTGACAGGTATGCAAAGGACAGTGTACTGGATATGAATACCATTAATATCTCAAATGGAGTTCTGACTGATTTCAGGGATCTTCGAAAACCCCGTGAACCGGGTATTATCCGTCTCCTACCTGCAAACCTTATAAAAAAAATCCCGGTGCATGTACTCGTTGATACAATCAACCTGAACAATGTTTATGTTGAATACGAAGAATTGAATGATAAAACTAAAGCATCAGGGAAAATACCTGTAACCAGGCTGAATGGCAAAATCACTCATATTCGTAATTACAATTTATCTGCTACCGATAGCCTGCATATCATAGCTACTGGTTTCCTGTTGAATAAATTATTTATTAAACTGGATGTAAAAGAATCCTACACCGATCCCTTAGGTGGGTTTTTAATGGCTGTACGGATGGACTCCACTGATCTTACTATTTTGAACCCGGTATTAAAACCTCTTGCCTCTGCAGAATTACGATCGGGGCAACTGGATAGTATGAGCATGCTGGTGGTGGGACGTGAAGCACTTGCTTTTGGAGAAATGAAAATGGCATATCATGATTTAAAAGTCAATGTGGTTAATACGAAGAAGAAAAGAGGGTTTCTAACCTTTTTGGTCAATACTATGATCAAAAACAAAAACACGGACAAAAAAGGGACTGTATTCTTTGAGCGGTTAAGAGACCGGTCAGCTATTAATTATCTTGTCAAAATAACCCTTAGTGGAGTTACCAGCAGCATCGGTATTAAAAAAAGCGACAAGCTTTTGCGCAGGTATAAAAAGGAGGGAAAAAATATTCCTGAGACCAGATCATTCAAATAATAACCTTGCTTTCCCCATAGGACTGAAGGCTGTATAAGCGATTTTAGCCTGTTTCAAAAACCAGCAAAGAGTAACCCAAAACCAGGAACGGTTTTCTTACCTTCGCCCCCATGACTGAAAAGATTCTGATCCTTGATTTCGGCTCTCAATACACCCAGTTAATTGCCCGTGCTGTAAGGGAGGCCAATGTTTACTGCGAAATTATTCCTTATCATAAAAACTTCGAATTTGAGCCAGGACTGAAGGGTATTATCCTTTCCGGTTCCCCTTTTTCGGTTAATGAGGAGAAAGCACCTGACGTTAATGTTCAAGCTTTTATTGAAAAGACCCCTGTATTGGGCATTTGTTACGGGGCGCAATTAACAGCCAAACGTTTTGGAGGCCGGGTAGAAAAAAGTGATAAAAGAGAATATGGCCGTGCTCAGTTACATCTTAAAAAGGAAGATGTATTATTAAAAAATGTAGCTGCCTTAAGCCAGGCATGGATGAGTCATAGTGATACGATTAAAGAACTACCTGAAGGTTTTGAGTTGCTGGCTGATACGGAAAGCATCCCGGTTGCGGCATTTAAGAGGTCAGAAGACGGAGGTCGGATGTCAGATGTCGGAAATCAGACCTCGAACCTCAGACTTCCAACCTCATTCCCCCTTTATGGTGTACAGTTTCACCCGGAAGTGTATCATACAACCGAAGGCAAAAAAGTCATAAAAAATTTCCTGGTACATATTTGTGGCTGTAGCCAGGATTGGACACCAGCACATTTTATTACAGATACAGTTGAGGCATTAAAAAAGCAGATCGGCGATCGTAAAGTAGTGATGGCACTTAGTGGTGGCGTAGATTCTACTGTAGCTGCTACATTGGTCCATAAAGCAATAGGCGACCGACTGTACGGCATATTTGTTGACAATGGCGTATTACGCAAAAATGAATTTGAAGATGTATTGAAAACCTATGCGCAATTAGGATTAAATGTAAAAGGCATTGATGCGAAATTGCGTTTTTATACCGGCCTTGCAGGTAAAGAAGATCCTGAAGCGAAACGAAAAGTAATCGGCAGTTTGTTTATTGATATTTTCCAGGAAGAAGCTAAAAAAATTGAAGGTATCGGTTTACTTGGCCAGGGCACTATCTATCCTGACGTGATAGAAAGTGTATCTGTACATGGTCCATCAGTCACTATTAAATCGCATCACAACGTTGGAGGTTTGCCAGAACATTTACACCTGGAATTGGTAGAGCCTTTGCGATCTTTATTCAAAGATGAGGTAAGAAAAGTGGGCAGGGAATTAGGCATTCCTACTGAAATGATTGACCGTCATCCTTTTCCTGGCCCGGGATTAGCTATCCGCATACTGGGAGAAGTAACTGAAGAAAAGGTACAGTTGTTGCAGGAGGCCGATTACCTGTATGTTAAAGGATTAAAAGACCATCAATTGTATGCAACTGTTTGGCAGGCGGGAGCAATCTTGCTACCGGTAAAAAGCGTGGGTGTAATGGGTGATGAAAGAACTTATGAATTTACACTGGCACTCAGAGCGGTAACGAGTGTAGATGGTATGACAGCGGATTGGTCACACTTGCCTTATGAATTTTTGGCGAATATCTCGAATGAGATCATTAATAATGTAAAAGGTATCAACCGGGTAGTATATGATATCAGCAGTAAGCCGCCGGCTACTATTGAGTGGGAATAGAGAGAGGTAACCCGGTTGCCAGTTACCCGTTACTGATTGCAGGATGCTTGTTGCCTGTTGTTTTTGTTCCTGGTTAAATTAAAAAAGATGAAGAAAGTTTTTGTTTTTGTATCTGTATTATTGATAACGGCATTTGCTGCGAGAGCACAGAACGACTCAATCATTGTAAAACACAAGATCGCCATTTTTGCACCGCTTTATCTCGACTCTGCATTTGATGGGGCTAATGAATATAAATACGCCAAAAATGTTTTCCCAAAATTCATTAGTTCCGGATTAGAATTTTATGAAGGAGCTCAGCTCGCACTTGACTCACTGAATAAACAAGGAGCCCGTCTTGAGATATTTATTTATGATACCCGTTCTGCTACACAGACATTGGAGCAACAACTGGCTAAGCCTGAATTGGCTGATGTGTCGCTCATTATAGCCCATTGCAGTAATAATGAAGTGCGGCTTTTATCAGAAACCGCTTTGCAAAGAAAGATACCTGTTATCAATACTACCGTGCCAAATGATGCGGGAACGAATGCAAATCCATATTTCATTTTATTAAATCCTACATTAAGAACCCAATGTGAAGGCATTTACAAATATGTTCAGAAATATTATGCCATCAATCCTGTAATTGTTTTCAGAAGAAAAGGAACAACTGACGATCATATAAAAACAATTTTTGACGACTATAGTAAAAGCACATTGTCTGTGCCATTAAAATTAAAATACGTCGAACTAAACGATAATTTCACAGCCAGTCAATTAAAAGCACATCTTGACTCTAACCGGACCACACTCTGCATAGCAGGAAGCCTGGATATGAATTTTGGTAAAAAGCTGGCTTCCCAATTTGCTTCTATAGTTAAAGAATATCCTGTGGTAGTAATGGGAATGCCTACCTGGGACGGGATAAAAGATTTTTCCAAACCGGAGTTTAAATGGCTTGAAATAATTTACAGCACACCTTTCTATAATGCCAAAACGGATAAGATCAGCCAGGGTATCAGTAATGATTTCAACAATACAATGTATGCAAGACCAAGCGATATGGTCTTTCGTGGCTATGAAGTAACCTGGAAGTTTGCAAAGCTATTATTGAAATATGGAAAGGATCTTTCTTCGAACCTGGGTAACAAGCAGGAAAATGTTTTTACCGATTTCGATATCCAGCCGGTTTTAAATAAGAAGACAATGGTGCTGGATTATTTTGAAAACAAAAAATTATACTTTTTAAAATGGCAGGATGGGATCATTAAAGGAGTGAGCTGGTAGTCTTTATTATCCCTTTCGAAGCTGTTATCATTTTATTTCTACTATTAAAAAACAACCAATAAATAGCTCCTGATACCTCCCTAAAACATTAAAAAAAGGATGCCTTTTGAGCATCCTTTTTTAATCTGATAAATAAATTATTGATTTAATTGCAACAGTTTACCGGTTACTTGTTTATCACCCATGCGAAGCATATAGAACAGTTGGGAAGACCGCATTAATGGAAGGTTTACCTCAAACGTATTGGCGCCTGCAGGCATACGACCCTGGAAAACGGTTTTTACTTTTTGTCCCAGTAAATTAACTAATTCAAGGCTCCCGTTTCCTGCTTCCGGAACAGTTACTACAAATTTCACTTTGTTGCCGAAGGGATTTGGAAATGCTTTCACAGTAGGTTCTGAAACTTTCAGATCTGTTAACGTGTTGAGGGAAGTCCCTGTTTTATTTTGAGTTGAACTGGTTGCTTGTGACCTGGATGCAGTTTGTGAGCAATCGGATGCGTCACAATTGGCGGCTTCTGAAATACAACCACCGGCGTTTTTAACTTTGATGCCAGTTACAGAACCGACGCCTAAACCGCTAAAAACAGAACTTGACTGCCAGGTTGTTCCATTGTCTATACTGAAGGAAATACCAGCACCTTCTGCCGGGCTTGTTACTGTAACAGAACCTAATGAACCACAAAGGGATGGCTGGACAATACAAAATGATGGAGCAGCAGGTCTTGCATTGATTGTTAGGGTTACTGCTGTCCTGGTAAGGCTGGAGCAGGTGCCGTTGGATAATTGGGCATAATAGGTAACCGACCCTGTTGTATTCTTTACGGGACTTGCGACTACGTTTCCACCAGTTGCGGCATCATACCAGGTAATAGTTCCACCGGTTGCAGTTGCAGTTAATGTCTGTATCGGTGATTGCTCACATTCTGTTTGATCACCGCCACTGGTTGGTGCTGCAGGTGTTTGAGGTTGTGCACCCATTACTCCTGCATTTGCTCCTGTAGAAACACAATTGCCATTTTTATTCCTAACTGTGATACTGTAATTAGCATTAGCTGCTACTGTGAAGACAACACCATCTTGCCAGGATCCTCCATTATTACTGTACTCATAATCCACAACACCAACATCAACCGGAGAAGTTACCGTGACAGTACCATTGGAATTAGCACAAGTAGGAGGTGCTACACTCACCGCTGCATTAGCAGGCGTTGAATTAACTGTGACTGTTACTGATTCGATATCTGAACAGGCAGGTGTAGTGTTCGTGATTGCTTTGATATAATAAGTCCCTGCGCCTACGGCAGTTGGATTAGCTACATTACCTGTACCATCTGCGTTTGTCCAATAGCTAAGTGTAGCATTGGCAGGTATTGTACTTCCCGCAGTAACTGCGTCAGCTGTAAGGTCAACTGTATTTGGTGAACAAACCGCAGCAGGATTGGAGATCGCTAAGCTCGGGGTTTGATTTACCACTAAGGTTACAGTTGACACCGTAAATACAGTATTATCAGAATTGCTTGCAATTTTGGCGTACACATCTTTGCTGCCCGAGGAATAACCTGATGGAGCCAGTATCTGATTTGAAAATGTACCGGGAGCAGTATAATTTTCCCACCAGGTAATTGTAACATTACCTGAACTGGTTACAGTAATATTATTCAAATTGAAGGTGGATGTAGTACCGCCTTGGGTGCTTGAACATTGACGAACAGTTTGGTTTTGTGAATTTGGAGTCTCAATAGCTATAAACTGATCACCAGGTAATGAAAAACATTTTGAAGATGTTGCAGGGCATTGAAAAGCGGTACCTGTACAGAAGTTAGTATTTCCGGTTCCCCAACCAATAAATACATTAGTCAAAACAATTGCCTGATCACATTCCCACGTGAAAGGGTTTGAGAACGTAACTTTATTTGTAGGTTGATTTAGTGTAACTCCAAAACATTGTGATATAGTTGTAATTGAATCTCCCACTGTTCCTGGAGGCGGCGTAGGATTAAACTCTCTAACTACAACATAAATAACAACCCCTACACGTGGTGTTTTTGTTGTTAATTCCAAAGTGAGATAAACACTGGTATCTCCATCAGCTGGACAGACAAAGTTTGCCGGCAACTTAGTTCCTGTGCTGTTTGACAAATAAGCTTTTTGGATCTGTACGTCATTGGACGTGCAGCCTGTTTTGCAATTGGAAGGAGATTGTGCCAGGGTTATCGTACTAAAAATCAAACCAAATACAAAAAAATACAAGCATTTAATGGCTGCAGCAAACCAGGTTTTCTGTTGAAGATGAACAGTAGTTTGAAAACTATCACCATTTGGAGATAGATTTCCGGTGCGAACAATGAATGGGTGGCTCATAACTAAAAGTTTTTAAATTTTGAAACGACTTGTTACAGGCAGTATCATTGCAGGAACTGAAGTAAAAACAATATTGTTTTACCGGTAACCCAACAACAACAGCCTGAGTTTTAATAAGGATGATCAGTGGTGGTAAGATTAACCCGAAGGTTTTTGTTCTTTAAGTAGGGAAAGATTATTGAGATACTGATAATTTCCATTGACTTTTTTGTCTGCGCCGGCTCAATTATCAATAGTGCTGACAACTTTCAATGGAAAGCCTGGAAGTTCTTAGGATGTGGAAAATCAGGAAACAGGTGAAAAGGGTGGTTTAATAAAAGGATGGTGGCGTTATTTAAAATACAGAACCCGGAATTACTAAAGCCTGGGTATAAAAAAAACGTTAAAGCCTTTCTGTGATTTAATAGAAGGCGACCGGAATCAGTCGCCTTCTATGCTTTTGTTTTTATTTTCAATCAACTTGTTTCAACATCTTCAGTTGCCTCCGCTGGCCGCCCTGGCTTACTTCTACTATATATACTCCACTGATAAAGTTTTCGCCAAACCGGAAGTTATTATTTGCGGCTCCTTTGGCAACATATACTTGTCTGCCGGAAATATCAAACACTTTTACTACAACCTGTTCATTTGTATTGCTGCTTTCAACATTCAGGTTAAAGTATTGCGTTGAAGGATTGGGCCATGCTTTTACTTCAAAGACTTTGACATCCATCGTAAGTCGCTTGTCAGGTGCTGTTAAAAGTTTGGCCGGGCTTTCGTTTATTCCGGTAGTTGTTGTTGGCGTTTTTGAAGCAACGGCTCCGACATTAAATCCGCTATGCACTACCAGGTTACCGCCTGATAACTTCATCATCTGTGTCAAATTGCCCACCCAATTGCTTGACCAAATGATATTGGACAGAATATTGGGATTTGCATTCCCTGCGACTATAACAAATGATATGGAATCATTCACTCCCGGCTCTCCGTTATCAATCATTTTGACATACAGGAGTCTGTTACCACCAAGATCAGGGTCTGTAGAAGTTGAATTAGTAAGATCCTTCAGCGTAACCTTGGAAACATATTCCGCTGTCTGCCTGTTTGGATCAGTAGCATTCACTCCCAGTGACAACATGGCATTGGCTTTTATTTGATAATTGTGCACAATAGCTCCCTCAGTTCTGCGGAAGATTATATTCATACTTCCCTGCAGGTTCTTTCCGGTCTTATTAAATTTTACATTAAATCCAAAGTTGGCTTTCTTACCATCATCCGAAGCTTTGCTACCTGCTGACTCTGTCGGAATGATATAGCCACCACCGGTAATGAAATCGCCATTGGGCAGGTAGGCGGTTATCACCACGTCATCATCCGGGCTACTCCGTGTATAATAACCATTATTCACTTCGATACCAATTCTTATCTGTCTACTTGGGTTGCTGCTGCTCAATCCACCTATAATAAGCCCACCCAATTTAGATATTGCCCCGATCCGTTCATCTGAATTATTAACCAGTGAGTCTACATCTATCCAGCCAGTGAATAGTGCAATACCTGCCTCACCATCCGGGTTAGTAAACCTCACTCTTGCATTCCTGATATCACCCGGATACAGATCATAAGCGGGATCGGCAGGTATTGCAGGTACAGAAATATCCAGGATATTAGCACGAAGGTCGAAGCTCACTGATGTTGCATTTATGCTTGAGGCAGCTTTGATGAGGTCACCTGTGTAAATGATCCTTGCATCCTCCTGATTAATGTTAAGTGATGTATTGGCTAACGGACTTACAGCAAACTCAGGTGCAATACCATTAATAACCGCATTTACAGTTTTGTTGATTCCTGGCTTCATAAGCCCGTTTGTAAAATTGTCAACATAATCAAGAAGCGGTGTAGTCAATATTGCTTCAAGGTCATTACCATTTACAGCAAATGGAATAACGGTTGACATGGTAACCGTATCCTTCATGGCCTGACCATTGATCGTAAAGGTGGCCGAGGTGGCTGCATTCGGTCCTCCACCGGCACAGGTGCTGGCACCGTTTGTGATAACGACTTTAAGCGTAACCAAATCACTATACTGAGCAGAACCCGGTGTAACTGTTAAGGTAGAAGTGGTCGGTGCCGGGTTTACTGTTACAGTAAACGATTTGGTGGATGAATTACCACAGACATCTTCGGCTGTATGGGTTACAATGGTTGTGCCCAGCGGAAATGTTGCACCGCTTGGATAGTCTGTTGTTACTAATACAGGTGTAATCGTTCCGGAACAATTATCATTAGCTGTTACACCATAATTGACAATAGCGCCACAATTTACCGGATTATAATTAACTGAAATATTGGCTGGTACTATTATTACCGGCGCTGTCTGGTCTTTACCTGAATGACTGTAGCTCTGGCTGGCCAGCGGGTTGAGACACTCATCATATACTGTATAAGTGTATGTCACTATCCAGTTACAATCTGTTCCGATTGTAGCTGTTCCTGTCAAGGCCGCTGTTACGGCGGCTCCACAATTATCACTATAACCCTGGGTAGCTCTCGCCATCGCCCATGCTGGTACAGTAGCCTGAGCATTTGCTTTGCAAGAATTATACAGTGTAGCATCAGTATAAGCTGTTCCGGTTAATAACGGCGCTGTCTGGTCTTTACCTGAATGACTGTAGCTCTGGCTTGTCAATGGATTCAGACACTGATCATATACTGTATAAGTGTATGTCACTGTCCAGTTGCAATCGGTGCCGCTTGCCTGAGTGTTTGTAAGCGATGCTGTCACTGCTCCTCCGCAAATATCACTATAACCCTGGATAGCCCTTACTTGTGTCCATGCCGGCACTGTTGCCTGTGCATTTACTTTGCAAGAATTATACAATGTAGCATCGGTATAGGCTACTCCCGTTAATACCGGTGCTGTCTGGTCGCTGCCGCTATAGGTAATATCTACTGCATCTGCATAATTGCTACACTGATCTCTTATCGTGTAATGATAGGTTACACTCCAGCCACATACGCCTGTTGTTTCTGATCCTATTGTTTTTACTACC
>JAKFEJ010000431.1:0-9452 GCA_036675745.1 Chitinophagaceae bacterium
ACTTCCTGGCCAAAAATATAGATATAACATTCCGTCGCATTCTTCACTTCCATTTTAAACCGTGTACCCACTTTGATCGGACTGACCGTTTGAAATTCATTACCAGCAACAGAACGTAATTGAATATTTTGTTTGGTTGCATTATTGACAAGACCAATAGTACATTCTAAAGGAATATTTGCTACAGCCCCTCTTTTTGGTAGCGGATCTACACCATAAGCTTCGCGAACATAGGTTTTAAAATCGCCATAACGAACCCAGCCGATGCCATCTTTACCCCATTCAGGTCCCCAGCTATTCATTATCTGGAAGGCGCCGCCAAATTTTCTGTCATCATATCCTATTACACACATGGCATGACCACCCATACCTGCCTGCGATGCATCCATACCCTGCGGTTGCCATAGTTCCTGACCCATCATACCCTGCATAAAACTCTGACCTACCATCATTCCAATAACAACAGGTGCATCTTTGGCCAAATGTTCTTTTAAAGCACGGACATTAATGGAATTAATATTATCACCATTGGTCAACCGGGTAAACCCATGAATTTTATATTGACTGGCTTGCTGTACCTGGCTGCTATTCGGTGTTGTGGTACATTCCTGATCGTTATAAGGAAATTGATTTAATGGTAATGCGCCTTGTTTTGACATCTGGTCCATCGCCCTTTGTATATAAGAACCCTGGCAATCATCAAGGCCAATTTGATTGTACATAAAAGAAGGACTGAATTTGATCTGGTTGGGATCAACACCCGTTGATGCAGATTCCAGAACTGTTCTTGCTGCGTAGGCGCTGCTCCAGGCTACACAACTACCTTGTTGACCCTGGTTGCCACGTTGGGGTGCAAAACGCAATAAAGAAACTGCTTCAGGTAAAGGATTTTTGTTTTTATCGTCCTCCAGGCCTTCATAAACGGAGGCTTTATTAAATTCTGCCGGGTTAAAATTATATCCGCTTTGTGAAAACAGACCCTGGGCTATCTGGGCAATATTGCAGTTGCTCTTGCCGAGAAAAAAATAGGCTCCTACAGCTAATGCGACCAAAACAAGAATACCTTTTCCTTTAAATAACCCTAATAACATTGGCAAAAGTGAAATAAGTCCACCGCCACCACCTCCACCGGGCCTTCTTCCACCCCCACCCTGATCATCATTATAATCGTTCTGGTTCTGATCCTGCGGATCATCTGTCATTCGTATTGGCATATCTGAGTGTTATTTTTATAATTATTAAATGTAGGAAGTTCAGTTCAATTTTAAAGGCAAATAGTTAAGATTGTATTTTTTAAACAAATACGCACCTTTTTTAAATAAGTTTCGTCATTTTTGATATATGCTATTTACACAGAGAATAATATCATGCTTCTTCTTTTTATTTTTTGTTCATACCAATAGTTATGGGCAAAAAATATCCGGTAAACTAAAGTTTGACAAAGGAAAAACGTTCGCCATTTATGTGAATATAAAAACTTCTGTTGCACAGCAAGTAGGGGGAAATGCTATTGACTTTACAGCAGTTGGTTCAGCAATTCATAGTTACAAAGTAACCGATGCAACTACTGACAATACAACACTTCATCATGAAGCAAAAAAAATAACTTTCAATTTTGAAGGCATGGGTCAGAAACGCTCTTTTGATTCGGATAATGAAAAAGATATGACCGGTCAGTTTGGCGAACCTGTAAAAAATATATTGAACAAAGAATTCGATGTGACTATTGATCCGAATGGGAAAGTACTGACCGTGAATCCAGAAAAAATGGACACCGTAGAAGCAGATGAACGATTGGCCATTGTACTTAATATGCTTAAAGATATCACGGATGTAGTTTATTCACCACAAAAAGGAGAAGCCAGTTTTTTTAAAATATTACCGGCTGGTGAAACAGCTATGGAAGAAAGCTGGACAGATTCCACACAAAACGAAACAGGGGAATTCAAAACTGTTTATACATTATCAGGTATAACGGATTCAACAATTGTTATCGACTTTAAAGGAACTGCCGCTACTGTTTCCAAAGCAATGATGATGGGCAGGGAAACCGTTTCTACAATGAATAGTACAAGCAACGGTAAGATCATCCTGGATAAAACGACGCGTATTGTAAAAGAAAAAACGGTAAACACGGAATCAAATGGCAATACGGAAGCCATGGGCGGAACAATGCCTGTTACCGCTAAAACGACAATCACCATTCATGTAAAACCTGAATAATGGATATTTCCATCATTCTTATCATCGTGGTCCTTGCCATTTATCTTGTCTGGAAACTGATGGGCACCGGTAATAAGAAAAAGCCTGAGCAGCGAAGGTTTAGCATTCGCAAACACAGGAAAAAAGAAATGGATGATAATGATGATGAATAAACAGGGCGAAATGTTAAAAGCAATTAGCTTAAGTCAATTTGATTTTTCAACAGATCATCAAACACATCTCTTTTTCTTACCAGTTGCGCTTTACTATCTTTCACCATTACTTCCGCCGGTTTATACCTGGAATTAAAATTGGATGACATTTCAAAACCATAAGCCCCTGCATTATAAAAAACAAGATAATCGTCTTCCCTTACTTCATTCAGTTTTCTATCCCAGGCAAAAGTATCGGTTTCGCAGATATTGCCAACAACAGAATAACTTTTTTCTTCACCATCGGGATTGCTGATGTTTTCGATCCGGTGATAAGAGTCATAAAACATAGGCCGGATCAGGTGATTGAACCCGCTGTTGATGCTTACAAACATAGTAGCAGCTGTTTGTTTTAATACATTTACCTGTGCAACAAAATAACCGCATTCACTCACTAAAAATTTACCTGGTTCAAACCATATCTGCAAACCCTTTGCCACAGGATGGCTATCAAAAGCCTCCTTTACTTTTTGTGCCAGCAGTTCCATATCTGTTTCCGAATCACCGGATTTATAAGGTACTTTAAACCCGCCTCCAAGGTCGATAGATCTCAGTTCTTTAAAATGAGGAATAATATCAAACAACACTTCAATACCTTTTACAAATACTTCCACATCTTTTATTTCGCTGCCGGTATGTATATGCAGATTATTGATAAAAATATTGTGTTGCTGTACAATTGCAAGCAGCTCTTTCAATTGTTCTACAGGTATTCCAAATTTGCTTTTATCATGACCCGTTGAAATTTTTAAATTGCCCCCGGCCATAATATTTGGCCGCAGGCGAATACCAACAGGATAGCTATGTCCATAAGCTTTACCAAATTTTTCAAGATTCGATAAGCTATCAATATTGATGTTTACACCCAGTTCTTTTGCTTCCATTATTTCATCAAAACCAATGCCGTTGGAAGTATATAAAACATTTTGCGGAGCAAATCCTGCATGCAAAGCCAGTTTCACTTCATTAACAGAGCTGCAGTCAATATTAGCGCCAAGTGATTTGATATGTTTAAGGATACTGATATTCGTCAATGCCTTGCAGGCATAAAAGAAAACGACATTGCTACCATTGAAAGCTGTTGTAAGTTTTTTGTATTGCGCAGAAATTTTTTCGGCATGATAAATATAGACCGGTGTTCCAAACTCTTTTGCCACTTGTATTAATTGCTGGGGGGTTAGTTGCTCCGACATAGTTGGCGAAGATAAAAAAGGCGGAGCACCGTTCCAAAACAGTGCTCCGCCTTATGAGTATTTTATATAGAAAGTGATCAATCTCCGTCCTCGTCCTGCGCCTTATCAATCAATTCTCCGTCTTCTGTTACAGAAAGCAAGACATCATCTTCCGTTCCTTCTTCACCTGTTGTTCTTCCTTCATTCTTCTTTTCTTCTTCAGCGATCTCTGAATCTTTAATAACAGTGGGCTCTACAACCTGGTCAGCCAGCACTTCTTTGATCTTCGGCAAGTCTTCAGCAGAATTGATCCCGAAATAATCCATAAAGTTCCTGGAAGTAGAATAGACCAATGGATGCCCCGGCATCTTTTCATTACGACCGCTGATAACGATCAGTTCTTTTTCCAAAAGTTTTTGAACAGCATAATCTGAACTTACACCACGGATTGATTCTATTTCACCTTTGGTCACCGGTTGCTTGTAAGCAATAATGGATAGAGTCTCCAGCGCTGCCGATGATAATCGCTTTAAAAATTTATCACCATTAAGTTGAGCGATCGTTTTATGATAGTCCTTTTTGGTCAGGAACTGCCAGCCGCCACCGCTTTGTCTCAACTCAAACGGATAAAATTCGGAGCTATATTTCTCAGTAATGCCTTCAACAGAAGATTCTACCTGGTCCAATGAAATTTTATCTTCCATAAAGCCAAAAGCATTGTTCAGCAGCTCGGTAATATCCAAACTGGTCAACGGCTTATCGCTGGCAAAGATCAATGCTTCAATATGTGGTATCAGATTAGTTATTTCCATGATTAAAAAAAGTCAAATATGGGTCAAACGAGTCATATAAAGTCAAATCGAAAAAGCAAAATAGTCATATTGACTAAACAGTTAAAATGAGATTATTAACATTCTACTCAGTCTCATTGGAGGTATTGCCAATAGATTTGATATAACCAAAACTAAGCCGGAAATACAGATCAAATTTTTGTGTAAGCAGGCTAAATTCCTCTACAGTAATCAGGTTTCTTGCTTTTGCTTTATGCGTAGCAGTGAGGGTTTCTTTAGCTGAACCACGGCTGTAATAACAAAAATTCTTATTCTCTTTATAATGAAAGCGTCCGTATCCCTCACTAATATTAAGAGCAATTGAATCCGCTGCATCTACAAACTGAGCGCCTAAAGTCTTTTTTTCAAAATATTCCCACCTTGTTACAATTCCCCAAACAAGTTCACCAATTTCCATAGCCACTTTGTAAACTTCAAGGTCTTCCAATCGTAAGCCTTTTCCCATTTGACTATTTTGACATTTATGACTTATTTGACTTTTCCTTATCCCTCCAAAGCCGCTGCTCCACTTACAATCTCTGTCAGTTCAGTCGTAATGGCAGCTTGTCTTGCCCGGTTATAAGATATTTTCAGGCTGCGAAGCATTTCATTGGCATTTTCACTGGCTTTATCCATAGCTGTCATTCTTGCTCCATGTTCTGAAGCATTTGAATCTAATACGGCTTTATATAATTGTGTATTGAGGATCTTTGGCATCAGCTCAGTTACGAGTTCTTCTTTAGATGGGTCATAAATAAAGTCAGCTTTTTTACTTCCTTCTTTCTTTTCCACTTTAGGGATTGGTAAAAATCTTTCTACTTCAAACCGTTGTGTAGCGGCATTTTTAAATTGGCTGTAAACGATCTCTATTGCATCAAATTGCTTTTCTTCAAACGCCTTCATCGCCGCCTGCGAAGCTTTTTGTACATTTTCAAAAGTCAGGTGCAGGAAAATATCTTTATGAGTAGCATCTGCTTTATAATTATTCTTGATGAAATGTTCATACCCTTTTTTACCAATATTCCAGATAGCTACATTTCCTTTTTTATATTGGTCAGCATATCTTTCAGCAATAGTTGCTTTTGCCAGTTTTATTACATTGGCATTAAAAGCGCCAGCCAGACCGCGGTCGCTGGTAATAACGATCAGCAATACTTTTTCAACAGTCCGTTCTGTAGCCAGCGACATTCCTACTTCACCTTCGCTACTGCTTACAATATTGCTCAGCAATTCCTGCAATTTTTGTGCATAAGGACGCATTTGAATGATAGCATCCTGCGCCCGGCGAAGCTTAGCCGCACTTACCATTTTCATGGCTTTGGTGATCTGCTGCGTACTCTGTACTGATTTGATGCGGTTACGAACCTCTTTTAACTGACCGGCCATTCTAAACGTTTTGAAGTTTTACGGCCGCAAAGGTATGGGCTGGGTATTGATTTTCCATGTCAAAAATTAAAATGCCCACGGCTGTGGATAAAGGCTGAAAATTGTTTATTGGCAGCCGTAGAGGCATTAATCTTTCAACTCAAACGCTCTTTTTATACTATAAGAGAGTGAAAGCCTGCCGCCCCCTTTACCCGGTTGCTTCAAAGGCCATTCATTATCTTTATAAATCTCCAGGAAAACTGGCCCATTTTTCAGGTTCTCAAGGTCTCTTGGGGTAATGACGATACTGTCATTTTTCACGGTATCTATCCTGTCAATTCCCCTGCCATAATAAGATGTATCGTTAAGAAGCACTCTCATAATATCAGCGGAATCCAACCCACTGAGTTTAAAAACCAACTCTTCCCGGTTAACAATCGCCGGCACTTCATTTTTTAAAGAAAAGATCGGGAAATCAAACTCCTCCTTGTATTGTTTCTCATTATGATCTGTAAAAACAATACTGTGTTTTCCGGCAAAATTTTCCAAAGGAACCCTTGCTTCATAATAAAACCCGTTCATTTTTGAACTGTCCGCAGTAAGTATCTCTCCATCAAACTCAACTTTGCCGGGATGCTCCCACATAACAGTATTCCCTTCCCAGTCACCACTAAAGTATTGCAGTCTTACCGTAACATCGCTGTTTTCTTCATCACCCCATACCCTGTAATCGAAATATATAACTTCAGGATCAACTTTCTTCTTAAGCCTGGATTCGTTATTGATACAGGCAACCAGAAAAAAAACAGTAAGTGAAATTATCAAAGAAAAAATTTTAAACATAACTATACCCGGTTCACTTGCAAAGTATTGTTAAAAAAGAGAATTACAAATCAAAAAATGACAACTGATGAATACAGAAATAAAAAAAATTTTAAATATAGCCTGTGAATGCATTTGTTTTCAGCCAGGCTCAGCGTTATAAAAAGATGGCTTTTCTACCAGCAGAGCCCTCTTTAACTAAACTTCAATTATATTATCTTTGCTCCCCTCCGATGGATCGGAGCAAGCCCTGTCAAAATGACCTGTATAAACATATAGCATCCTTTTTGACCGGTAAATTTCTCTTTTACCTGAATTTCTACAATACCCAATAACAAAAAATATATGATTGGTTTTCTTTCAAAGCTGTTTGGTGGCAACAAATCGGATAAAGATGTAAAAAAGATCCTTCCTATTGTTGAAAAGATCAACCAGAACTTTGCCAGCTATGCTTCGCTAACGAACGACCAGCTTCGTAGTAAAACACAAGATTTCCGCCAGCGGATACAAGAACATCTGGCAGCAACTGACGAAGCCATTACTACAAAAAATAAACAAGCCGAAGAACTCCCTTTTGGCGAATTGTTAGGCAAAGATGCAATCTACCAGGAAGTGGATAAGCTGAAAAAAGACAGGGACAAAAAAATAGAAGAGGTCTTGCAGGAAATTCTTCCCGAAGCCTTCGCGGTTGTAAAAGAAACAGCCCGCCGTTTTAAAGAAAATACTGAGATCATTTCAACAGCTACCCAACTTGACCGGGACTTTAGTGTAAAAAAAGAGTACATCACGATTGATGGCGATAAATCCATCTTCAAAAATACATGGCCTGCCGGTGGTAGCCCTGTTACCTGGAATATGCTGCATTATGATGTGCAGTTGATCGGTGGCGCTGTATTACATTCCGGAAAAATTGCTGAAATGGCAACGGGTGAAGGTAAAACCCTTGTATCAACACTTCCTGCTTACTTAAATGCATTGCCGGGCGAAGGTGTACATATCGTAACGGTGAATGACTACCTGGCCCGTCGTGACCAGGAATGGAACGGAACCATTTTTGAATGGCTGGGTCTGAAAGTAGATTGTATTGATAAACACCAGCCCAATACCGAAGAAAGAAGACAGGCCTACCTGGCGGATATCACTTACGGAACCAACAACGAATTTGGTTTCGATTATCTCCGTGATAATATGGTACACACACCGGAAGAAATGGTACAGCGTAAACACCATTTCGCCATGGTAGATGAGGTGGATTCTGTATTGATTGATGATGCAAGAACCCCACTGATCATTTCCGGTCCTGTTGCAAGAGGTGAAGATCAGCATTACCATACACATAAACCAAGAATACAACAGATAGTACAGGAGCAGGAACGCATTGTTCGTAATTCCCTGAATGAAGCGAAAAAATTAATTGAAAAAGGAGAAGATGATCCTAAAACCGGTGGCCTTCATTTATTCCGTGCTCATCGCGGTCTGCCTAAATACGGTCCGGTGATCAAATATTTAAGTGAGCCGGGTATTAAGGTAAAAATGCAGAAGGCTGAGAATTTTTACCTGCAGGACCAGATGCGCAATATGCATATCGTTGACTCCGAATTACTTTTTCAAATTGATGAAAAAAGTAATTCGGTTGATCTTACCGATAAAGGTATCAACACGATCACCAAGGCGGGTGAAGATCCTGAGTTTTTCATTCTCCCTGATATTGGCGTAAGCCTGGCCGAGGTAGAAAAAAATGATGCCCCTGCCGAAGAAAAACTACAGCAAAAAGAAACGCTGCTGAATGATTATGCACAAAAGGCCGATCGTATCCATACTGTACAGCAATTATTAAAAGCCTATACACTTTTTGAAAAAGATGTGGAATATGTTGTGGTAGATGGCGCTATTAAAATCGTAGATGAACAAACGGGCCGTATCATGGATGGCCGCCGCTATAGTGATGGTTTGCACCAGGCATTGGAAGCAAAAGAAAATGTAAAGATCGAAGCGGCTACACAAACATACGCTACTATCACGTTGCAGAATTATTTCAGGATGTACCATAAGCTGTGTGGTATGACCGGTACGGCTGAAACGGAAGCGGCGGAGTTGTGGAGCATTTATAAATTAGATGTAGTAAACGTTCCTACCAATTTGAAAATGGTTCGTGATGATAAACAGGACCTGGTATATAAAACCAAACGTGAAAAATATAAAGCGGCTATTGATGAAATAGAGATATTACGTAATGCCGGAAGACCCGTTCTTGTGGGTACTACATCGGTAGAGGTAAGTGAATTGCTGAGCCGGATGTTGCAGCAGAAAAAAATTCCGCACAACGTACTGAACGCAAAACAACACTCAAAAGAAGCGCAGGTAGTAGCTGAAGCCGGTTTTGCAGGCGCCGTTACCATTGCCACCAATATGGCGGGTCGTGGTACGGATATCAAACTGGGGCCTGGTGTAAAAGAAGCGGGTGGCCTGGCGATCCTTGGTACGGAAAGGCATGAAAGCCGCCGTGTGGACAGGCAGTTGCGTGGCCGTGCAGGCCGCCAGGGTGATCCGGGTAGTTCACAGTTTTATGTTTCTTTGGAAGACGACCTGATGCGGATGTTCGGCAGCGAACGTATCGCTTCTATGATGGATAAGCTGGGTTATAAAGAAGGTGATGTGATCCAGCATAGCATGATCAGCAACAGCATACAAAGGGCGCAAAAGAAAGTGGAAGAAAACAACTTTGGTATCCGTAAGCGTTTGCTGGAGTATGATGATGTGATGAATAAGCAACGGAATGTAATTTATGGCAAACGCCAGCATGCCTTGTTTGGTGATCGTTTGGCTTTGGATATTGATAATGCATTTTC
>JAKFEJ010000198.1:0-9382 GCA_036675745.1 Chitinophagaceae bacterium
GATCTATGATAGCCCCTATCAACTGTTGGTCGCTGTTATTCTTTCCGCACAATGCACGGATAAAAGAGTGAACCTGACCACACCGGCTATTTTTGAAAAATACCCGGATGTGGAATCATTAAGTCAAACCGGGTTTGACGAATTGTTTCCCCTGATCAAAAGCATTTCCTATCCCAACAACAAAACAAAACACCTGATCGGGATGGCGAAGATGGTGGTTGAAAAATTTGAGAGCAAAATTCCGATGACTGTTGATGAACTGATACAGCTGCCTGGTGTAGGAAGAAAAACCGCTAATGTCATTACATCGGTAGTAGACCAGCAACCCAATATGGCGGTGGATACCCATGTATTCCGGGTAAGCAAACGAATAGGATTGGTGCCTCAAACCGCTTCTACTCCGTTGGCTGTAGAAAAAGAACTGATCAAAAACATTCCTGTAGCATTAATACATAAAGCACATCACTGGCTGATACTGCATGGCCGTTATACCTGTATTGCCCGCAAACCAAAATGCAGGGAATGTGGTTTGCAGCAGGCTTGTGTTTATTTTCAGAAGGAAGTGAACAGGTTGTAATAGCAACAGGTTTTTTTGTCCTGACAATGGCCGTATTTATACGAGTTTAATACATTGTCAATACACTATCCATGCCTTTACCATGCTTTATCTATGGAGTTGACTAGTCTTGAAATAGCTACCCCTGATCTTGTATCCTCTGTCACGCATAGCTTTTTAATAAGGTAATAAAACCTAAACGATGTGATATTGAAAGAATAGCTACAGCCTTATTATTGCTGGGTTTGACAGCCTCGTTGAGGCTGTTGCGGAGATGCAATCTCCGCACAACCATTCAACTTTTTTTATTTTTATTCACTTCCGATGCAGAACAAACTCACGAGAACGGGGCCGGGTTTCTTTGTCTAATCTAAAAACCATGTATCAAAAGGGTCTACAAATAGGTGCAATAAAATACCTATAACCCCGATAATCAGTAAAATCAGGTGAATCTTTTTTACTGTAAATTTTTTCGCAATTATGCTAATTAAAAATAGAACTGCAAACACAATTAAACCATACACAAGCCAATCAAATGCCTTATAAATAATTTCTCGATGGACATCAAATTTTAAATCTTTAGGGTCTGGATTATTATAAGAAGGAGTTTTTCCTATCTTAATAATTGCTCTTATCACAAAAGAATAAAAGAGTGCTAAATAAACGTATGGTAAATAACATAGTAAAGTCATTGATTTATTAATTGCTCTAAACATTATTTATCTTTTTTTATATGATTTTTCTACTAATGCATCCCAACCCCTTGTTGTCATTAGTTTACCCTTTCAAATGCTGAATAAAAATAAAAAGTTGAATGGTTGTCATGAGTTTGCAACTCATGACTGAAAATATGTTTTATAAAAATACTAAACTGATTTTGTCGCCACGAAAACAAGGCAATTTACAATTAAGATCACACTATTTTAACCGGTAAGAAAAGCCAGCCCGAAGCCCGTACGAAACCTGGCGAAACAGATTATTTTCGTTGAGCCGCTTATATTTGTATTGATACCCGGCCTGCAAGCTGATCCTTTTACTTACTTCCCTGGAATATTGAACAGCTATTGACGCGGCTTTAAGATTGTGGAAGAAGTGAAGAATAAATTATCATGGCTTTCGTATAACAGTTCGTTTACATTGCCGCTATATACCTTGCTGCTTTCCGGCCTGGATGCAAAGCCTGCCACAGGAACCGAAAGATCAAGAGAAATGCTATTATTTTTCCAGGAATATACTGAAGAGCTATACGCCGATAAGCTTGTACTGGTCGCCCAACTATACTGCTTACCCTCATTCTGCTTTGTGATAAATACCGGGTTCGTGCTGATAGCATAACCAAGATAAGTATTAAAGCGGCCGTTCTTATTTTTTACAACAGAAAACGCATCCGCATAAGCTGCAAAAAAATCATTGAGCTTTACATTTCCTGCCTGCCCGTTATTCCAGGCTATCACTATACTTTTTTTACGATAAGGACTGATCACTGAATAACTATAAGCCAGCTCAGATGATCTTATTCCTCTCAAAATAAGCCCGCTGTAATTATCAGTAATGGAAACTGAAGACGCACCAAGCACAAATGAGTGAAACCTTATTGGCTGGGTATTTTGTGCAAGGCCATGCTGAAAAAAAAGAAGCATCCAAAAAACCGGCAATGCCCTTTCTTTTATCGAGTTAGATTTTGTCATTTATTACTCTTTTCAGATCAATCATATTTTCTTCCCTGGCTCGCCAGGAAATCACGGAAGGAAAAGCTAAACGATACCTGCACATAGTTTTCCTTTATCAATTTTTGTTGCGTAGTACCACGGCTTCCCGCCTCCAGTGCCATGGTGTATAAAAGACCCTTACCAATGACTCCTCCCATACCCGCCGTAAATCCAAATTCTTTTACCGGCTCATTTTTTACCTGTAAATAAGAGCTGTTGTAAAAACCACCAATTTGAAAAAAACGTTTTTCAACTACCTGGTTCATGAGCCTTGCCTGCCTGGAAAATTCAATGCCTGCAGACAGGCGATTATTACTGATAAGCTGCCAACCCTGTTGTTTAATTTTTAAGGATGACCAGTCTTCATACGTATAATCAGCCGCGAACGTTGTTTTGTTATTGTGTTTAATGGCGATGCCTGCCGCATAGGTATTGGGAAGGCTAAAGCGATCATTCTTTATAAACTCATCTTCAATGATTGCCGTTCCCCCTTCCGATACGGTCAACGTTCTTTCAGAAGTCATTTTAACCTGCGGAGAAAAACGTCCGCCAATGGAAACATCCCATTTTTTGTTGAGGGCTGTAGAATAGATAGCTCCGGTTTGAAAACGCGGCTTACCAAAATAATCCTGCACTTTGGTAGAAATAGCTGAGCTGAGGCTTTCGTCTCCAATCGTTTCCGTTTGGTTAATAGACCCGGCTATGATGGAAGATTTCAGTCCGATAGAAAAATGTTTTCCCAGTGACAATGCATTGTTCCAGTAATATTCATTCAAACCCCCATCTCCTTCGTAATAAGTAAGGTAGTTAGCAGCGGATCCTTCTGCAGACCTTGCTCCAAAAAAACTGTAATTAACATTACTGAACTGGCTAAAGCCAACACTACTGGCCCAATGGTTATTAAGCTTAACGGCTATCGCCAGTCGCTTTATCCAAAAATCTTTATTGTTACTATTATCAGCATCTATCGGTGAGCCTGAATATTTTACAGATTTGCCGGTAACCGCGGCATCAACAATATAAAAACTACGGACAAGACCAGCTATAGCAGCCGGATTGTTATCTATTAAAAAATAAGAAGACCGCAAAGCAAGGCCTGTTCCACCCATACCGCTTGTGCGGTTATAAGGCCTGAAATCAATATCACCAATTCCATAGATTGAATAAGGACTATTCATGTTTTGAGAAAACACTTCGCTAACAATGAACTGAACTGCTACTATCAAAAAGAAATGAATTCCTTTATACTTCATACTATTATTTATTAATGATCATCAGTGATAATAATAATTGAGAACTTTTGCCGCCATGTGAAACAGTATTTACGATCAGCCTGTCAACATTCACTGTTGTTACAGCAGAATTATGGTTCAGGAGAAATCCAACATCTTCACTACCTGAAGTAGTAAGCATCTGGTTGATGTAAGCGGTAATATTGAAACGATAGAAATTATTTTCTCCATAGATATCATCAATTACAGGGCTGACGTACTGAACCGCTGAGCCTGTGGAGTCCATTACTATATTGCCTGCTATGTTGGAACCATCCGTTTGTGTAAGGTATAGTTGCTGGGGTAGTATATATTTATTTCTGTCAAATGAAAGATCAGTGGGCCGTACAATCAATTCGGCTTTCATCAATTTTACAATGTTGGTATTACCAAGAATTGTTCGCAAAGAAGGAAAGATCATTTTTAAATACAGGCCACTACCGGCTTGCATAAAAGAAAGGCCATCCGAATTTTCAGCAGCTATTTCTGTAATACCCGTTGTGCCCGGTACAAGACCGGTTCCGGATCTGTTGGTAAGCACCTGGTTAAAAGAGAGATCGTTTGCCAGCGATGTAAAATCAATGTAATGATCTTCCGGGTACGGTATCGTAGTATGATAATGCACACGCATGATCAAACTTCCTGCTGAACCTGATAAACCATAGACAGCCGTTGTATCATTATCACCTGTTGCAATAGAAATACCACGGAAATAATTTAAAAAGTCAGTTGACGATACAATATCAGCAGATTGCTGTTGAAGTTTTGAATATAGTTCCAGACCTTTCGCATCACTCAGCCGAATGACAATGGAATCTGATCCCCGTGGTTTAATTCTCATTGTTTTTGCACCCAATGCCGGAGATTTTACAGCCACATTACTTGTATTGTACAACTTGTTGTTATAAGTGTGACTGATGGCATTTGCCAGCTCGTTGATATAAATTGTTTGCGTCCTGCTGGTATCTCCGTAATAATAATCATTGGGACGCATAATAAAAGTCAATGAATCAAACTTGGCGGAAGCAGGTATTTCCGGTAGAGAAGATGGGACTGTCAACTGGAAAAAAGTTTTTGCTGAAACAGTACCCAGGTAAGGATCCTGGTAACGGCCAATTAAAAAAGAGGTGTCCCCGTTTGTAGCAAATGAATCTTCGATAATAGTAGAAATCTGTACGCCTATTGTATCAGTATAAACAAGGTTTGTGTAAGTATTCTCCGGGATAGTTCCGAACTCTATATTATTTCTTGTACAGGAGTAGATGGAAACCGTAAGTAACAACAGCAGTAATAAAGATTTTAGTTTCAGTAAACCGGGCATACATATTTTTTTTAAATACTTCTATACGCCGCAAATTATCCATGCAGTTGGTTCCTGAATTGTTATAGTATATCAATAGGATCGATTAATCTGCGAATCCGCATACGGGAACGATGAATGCATTGTTGCTTGTTTTTTTACTTCACCTGCTAATAAATAAGTATAGTATAGGCAGGGCACTGATTCATCTATATGTTGAGGCAATTCATCGATTTTAAGATAATGTTCCCACACGCCGCCAATACTTTTATCAAAATTTTTTTATGACTAAAACAAATGCTTATTTAATCGGGGCTGCGATAATCTCTTTCTCTTTAATTGCTTCACAGGGCTGTAGCAAATCAACTGATGCCGATGATGAACTGATCGGTAACTGGAAACGTGCTGATGACTTTGAGGGTAATGCAAGAAGTGAAGCTGTAAGTTTTACGATTGGCGATTATGCATATGTAAGTACAGGTTCCACCAACAGCGATCGTTTTAAAGACCTTTGGGAATACAACCTGGCAAGAAGATACTGGATACAGAAAGCCGATTTTCCCGGTGTTGCAAGAAATTCCGCCACCTCTTTTTCCATAGGTACTAAAGGATATATAGGTACGGGCTATGACGGAGCGACACGTCTTAATGATTTTTGGGAATACGACCAGGCGACAAATCAATGGACACAAAAAGCCAATTTTACAGGCAGTGGCCGTTATGATGCGGTAGGATTTGCTATAAATGATAAGGGATATATTTCCTGCGGCTATGATGGCAACTATTTGAAAGATCTCTGGCAATATGATCCTGCTACTGATCAATGGTTACAGAAAGCAAGTGTAGGCGGATCCAAACGCTCAGCAGCGGTGGCATTTGTAGTTAGCGATAAGGCATATATCTGTTCGGGCAGTAATAATGGTGAAATACAACAGGACCTGTGGGTTTATGATCCCACAGCTAATGAATGGACCGAAAAGAAAAAAATTTATAACTATTCCGATGAAACATACGACGATGACTTTGGAACCATACCACGGCAAAACGGTGTCGCCTTCACCATCGGCAATTATGTTTATGTGACGTCCGGTGAAAATAGTTCCATAACATCTTATACCTGGCAGTATGACCCAGTGGCAGATAGCTGGACACCAAAGACGGCTTTTGAAGGTAATGGCAGAAGCGGAGCTGTTGCTTTTTCACTGGGTGGCAGAGGTTTTATACTTACCGGGCGCAGCGGTTCACTGATGATGGACAATGCATACGAACTTCTTCCCAATGATGAACAGGTAGACAATGACTAAGAAATATAATTTAATAGTTATACTGTTATCACTTGCGATCTCAACGGGGATATGGGTAATAACATTAAACAGGTTGAATACAAAAAAGAAAAACCATTTTACAGCAAAAGTTTTCGAGGGTTTTAATGGCTGGGGATATGATATCCTGGTGAATGACAGCTTGTTCATTCGCCAGGAATCTGTCCCTGTATTGAGTGGCCCCAAAGGATTTGCCAAAAAAGAATTAGCGGAACAGGTTGCTGAACTAATAATTAACAAAATGAAAAGAAATCGGCATCCTGCGGTCACTACTTTTGAACTTCAACAGATCTGTCCTTTGGACAAAATTCAGTATGGTGAGAAGTGAGAATCTAAATCGTTTTCTTTTTACTCTTTTCGGTTTTGAGAAAGCGGGACGCAAAGCCCATATCCTGCTCATAATTCTTATACATATTATGGGTTGGTGTCTCTTATTTATTTTGCCACCCCTTCTCTATCCTATCCGCATTAATGATAGTTGGTTTCTTACCCGTGAGATGGTTGATAAACTAATACTGGTGATCTTTTTTTATCTCAACTATTATTGCCTGATCCCGCGGTTCTTTGAAAAGAAAAAATACCTCGCTTATGTTTCATTGGCTCTTCTTGCATTCCTGCTATACCTTTTCCAGCACGTATTGATAAAAAATCGTTTCTTCCCGGGATCAAGAATATTTTCCCAGTCTTTTGGTACCGCTGCCAGGCCTGCTTTTCCTTTCCCTCCAGATTCAATTCCGTTGCCTTCCGGAAATGCATCCGTGCACATTGTAAATGATATCGCTTTCGAAACCGACTCATTACCGAACCGCCCCCGGCTGGTACGTTCTTCGGGGATGCCGGATGGTAAAGGCAATGTCATGACTATTTTTTCAGGACCTGAACCCGGATTGTTTGGTATACCAAGAGGCATCTGGGCAATGTCTTTAAACAATGCCATCAGTTCGTTTGCTTTATTATTATTGATCGGCGGTTTTATCCGGCTTGCACATTCCTTTATCCGAAATCTCAACGAAAAAAAAGCGCTGGAGAACGCCAACCTGAACGCCGAAGTGAATTTTTTAAAATCACAGATCAATCCGCATTTTTTATTCAACACATTAAATAGTATTTATTCGCAAGCCCATTCACGATCTGACAACACCGAATTTTCGATTTTAAAATTATCGGAATTGTTACGGTACGTACTATACGATTCGGGCGACAATAAGGTGGACCTGTCCAAAGACATTCAGTATATCAACAACTATATTGACCTGCAGCGGCTTCGTCTTTCGCAAAAGATCAGGATCAATTATTCGGTAACAGGCCATATGCAGGACAAACACATTGCCCCTCTCTTGTTGATCACATTTATTGAAAATGCTTTTAAACACGGCATCAGCTATTCCCTGGCCTCCTGTATTGATATAAGCATTGTCATTTTTGAAAAAACATTAACGTTAGCAGTTGTCAATCCTGTTTTAGAAACAGATAGTTTTGAGCCGGGTGGCTTAGGATTAAAAAACGTCAGGAGAAGACTTGAATTATTATATCCCGGTCACCAGCTTGATATATTTTGTAACAAAAACCTCCACATCGTTAATCTGAAAATTGAATTGACCAATGCTTAACTGCCTGATCATGGATGATGAACCATTAGCACTTCAATTGCTGGAAGATTTTGTTCAAAAAACACCCTATCTGAAACTGGCTGGCAAATTTGAAGAACCGCTGCAGGCCCTTTCTGTTTTGGAATCACAAAAAATTGATCTTCTTTTCCTGGATATAAAAATGCCGGATATTTCAGGTATAGATTTTTACAAGTCGCTTGTCACTAAACCAGAAGTAATATTCACTACTGCATACAGTGAATTTGCCATCAATGGGTTTGAACTGAAAGCGATGGACTACCTGATGAAGCCGATCTCTTTTGAAAAATTCATCATGGCCTGTAACAGGGTAAAAGATTTTATAGAAATAAAGAATCAAAAAGATAAAGTAAAAGAATTCTTCTTTATCAATGTATCTCACAAGATGCACAAAATTTTTTACGACGACATCTTATACCTCGAAGGATACAAGGATTATACAAAGGTGCATTTGATTAGCTCATCCAATCCCCTGCTTATTTTACACAACCTGAAATACTTTGAAGATTTACTTGACAAAAAACAATTTATCCGTATCCACCGTTCCTATATGGTTTCGCTTCGTAAAATCAATACCGCTTCCCGAAAGTCGGTTACAATCAACAATAATTCATTACCGGTAAGTGATAACTACAGAGATAGTTTTTTTTCGCTGATAGAACAACACTAAGCTTTCACATAAAAAATCCATCCCGGTTAAAACGGAATGGATTAGAATATTATTTGTCAACTGACTTATAAATATTTTTTGATCTCTTCCACCAGTTCTGTCTTCGTGATCGGCACACCCATGATCTTATTGTATCCTTTCGCATCTACAAAATATACATCGCGGATAATTTTAATCAGTTGACCATTGTTGATCTCAGGAATAAGAACGGTGTCGAAGCTTTTCAATATATCTCCCAGGTTTTTTGGGAAAGGACGCATATGCCGGAGATGTGCATGACTGACTGTATGTCCCTGTGCCTGTAATTCCGCCGCTGCTGATTTAATAGCGCCATAAGTAGAGCCCCAACCCAATACCAATACTTTTCCTTTATCATCACCGCTATCTATTTTTTGTTCCGGAATATACTCCGCAATCTTATCTACTTTCTCCTGCCTGATCTTTACCATCAGTTGGTGATTTTCCGGTTCATAACTGATATTCCCGGTGATGTTTTGTTTTTCCAAACCACCTATTCTATGTTCCAGCCCGGTTGTACCCGGTACCGCCCACGGACGGGCCAGTTTTTCATCACGCAAATACGGTTGCAACTTTTCCTCACCATGTCCTAATTCAGTTTTGAATTTTACATGGATGGGAGGTAGTTGATCTGTTGTTGGAAATTTCCAGGGCTCGGCGCCATTGGCAATATAACCATCACTTAAAAATATAACCGGTGTCATGTGCTGCACCGCAATGCGGACCGCTTCATACACCGCCTCAAAACAATCGGCTGGTGTAGATGCAGCAATGACTGGCATGGGGCATTCACCATTTCTTCCATAATAAGCCTGCAGCAAATCGCTTTGTTCCGTTTTAGTAGGTAACCCGGTAGAAGGCCCGCCACGTTGTACATCTATTATCAATAAAGGAATCTCCAACATTAC
>JAKFEJ010000065.1:0-9351 GCA_036675745.1 Chitinophagaceae bacterium
TTATAACTGCGTACTATCTGCAGGTCTTCTCTTTTCAAATACACGTTGCATTTGTATTTGCGGGAAAGATTGACATTTAACTGAAGCGGTGTCCGGTTTACAATGGCTTGCAAGCGTTCTGCCGCTTCGGCAAAATGCAGGGAAGAAATTGTTGTTATCACTTGCTTCATTTGTTTGTTATTATCAATAGCGGACTGTTTTTATAAATAAGAAGCACTCACAAACATTTGCTGCTAAACGGAGTGAGATCCCGGCTAATGCCGGGACATCTGCTCCATTTAGTGACCGGTAAACCGGATATGACCAGGGACTGCTTCGCAAGGGTTTAAATATTATCCAACTGATTCAGTTTTTTCTGCCTGCTGCCTGAATACATCTTTTGTTGATGAAGAAATATCAGCAGGAGTATAAGGTGCTGTCTGATTTTCAGGTCTCAGGCTCCGTACTGTTTTACCTGCCTGCCACAATTCACTTTCGCGAAGTTCTTTCAACTCTACTTCTAATTTTTCACGATAGTCAGGTTGTGAATTCAGGTCAATAGAACGTTGTGATTCTTTGCCGGAAGCAACACTCTCATATAACTCTTTGAATACAGGAGCAGTTGCATCGCGAAATTTTTTCCACCAATCCAGTGCACCACGTTGCGCAGTAGTAGAACAATTGGCATACATCCAATCCATACCGTTTTCTGCTACCAGTGGCATCAGCGATTGTGTTAATTCTTCAACAGTTTCATTGAATGCTTCAGAAGGGGTATGACCTTTATCTCTCAGTACCTGGTATTGAGCAGCGAAGATGCCTTGTATTGCACCCATCAATGTTCCTCTTTCGCCGGTCAGGTCAGAGTATACTTCTTTTTTGAAATTGGTTTCAAACAAATAGCCGCTCCCTACTGCAATACCTAAAGCAACTACTCTTTCAAACGCCTTGCCCGTAGCATCCTGGAAAATTGCATAAGAACTATTCAGGCCACGTCCCTGTAAAAACATTCTGCGCAATGAAGTGCCCGAACCTTTGGGCGCTACAAGGAACACATCGACATCTTTTGGAGGAATGATACCCGTTTGTTCGTTGAACGTAATACCGAAGCCATGAGAAAAATATAATGCCTTACCGGGAGTCAAATGTTTTTTTACAGTTGGCCACAAAGCTATTTGTGCAGCATCGCTCAACAGGTAACAAATGATAGTACCACGTTGTAACGCTTCTTCGATCTCAAACAAGGTTTCACCAGGTACAAATCCATCACGGATAGCTTTATCCCATGTTTTTGAATCTTTGCGCTGGCCTACAATAACATTGATACCATTATCTTTCTGGTTCAATGCCTGGCCGGGGCCTTGTACACCATAACCAATTACCGCTACTGTTTCATTTTTTAAAATTTCCTGTGCTTTTGCAAGAGGAAATTCTTCTCTTGTCACGACATTTTCCAATGTGCCGCCAAAATTTAGTTGTGCCATTTTTATTTGTTTAAAAGTTTAGTATTTATTGTTTATTTTTTTGTTATCAGCTTTTGTAATTCTGCTCATCGGCTGTTGCGTCGCACACTTCAGGGTTCTGTTCGCTGCCCGGCCTCATCCTCTTATCCTTCTCCGGAAGGAGAAGGACGGTACTCCTTTGCAAATCCAAACTTCATAACTACCACATCAGCTATATACCTTTGCTCACCACTTTCGAAGAGCATTTATCTTATCAACCTCTCCGAAAAGCAAGGGCTGTGCTTTGATGGCTTCCCACAACCGGGGGAAGTCGGATGGGGGCCGGCCGTTTTCTACATCGTAAACACCTCATCCTGCTTATCCAAAAATTCATTCTCTATTAATTCTTCACCTGGTTCTTTTCTTTCAAATTCTTTTAATCGCTCATGGAAGCTTCTGCTGTCTTTAATGATCGCAACTCTTGCACTGCGGACAAATTCGATCAGGCCATAAGGTTCCAATACCTTTACCAGCTTATCTATTTCTTCGTGGTGACCCGTGGTTTCAAATACTGTATAATCTTTTCTTATAGCTACCGCCCTGGCACCAAACTCCCGTAATAACCGTTCCACTTTTACTTTCTCCGCTATTTCATCGGTAGAAACTTTATACAACGCCATTTCCTGCCAAACCAACTCGTTGTCCGTATTATAAAAAGCACGAAGAATATCCACCTGCTTTTCAATCTGGCGAACCAATTTCTTAACTACTTCTTCAGTCTCATGTATCACAATAGTAAAACGGTGAATACCTTCTATTTCACTGGGAGAAGTATTGAGGCTTTCAATATTTATTTTTCTCCTGGAGAAAATAGTTGAAACGCGGCTTATGATACCGATCTGGTTTTCGGTGTAAACTGTTATTGTATATTCTTGCTTTAGCATGTTTGATATCTTTATTTTTTATCTACGGCTTTTCATCCGGAATAGTCATTCAACAGATCAGAGTTCATCTTTTGACAGAACAATTTCTGCCACCCCACGACCCTGCGGTACCATGGGAAATACATTATTTTCTTTGCCCACCATTATTTCCAATAAAAAGCTACCGTCATTATCCAGCATTTCTTTTAATGCGTTTTTCAAATCCTTTCTTTCACTAATACTTTTTCCGGGAATATGGAATCCTTTGGCAACCTGTACAAAATCAGGACTTGTTATATCAACAAATGAATACCTTTTTTCATGAAATAATTGTTGCCATTGACGTACCATCCCCAGGAATTGGTTATTGAGAATAATGATCTTTACATTCGGTTTGAACTGCATGATCGTTCCCAATTCCTGCAAGGTCATCTGGAAACCACCATCGCCGATTATGGCAACCGTGGGTCTTGAAGAGTCGCCATAAGCGGCGCCGATAGCTGCTGGTAAAGCAAAGCCCATTGTTCCTAATCCACCACTGGTGATATTGCTTTTTGTTTGATTGAATTTTGCATAGCGGCAGGCTACCATCTGGTGCTGGCCTACATCTGTTACAACGATGGCATTGCCTTTTGTGAGTTCATTCAATTCTTTTATTACTTCACCCATTGTCAATATGTCGCTGGTTGGGTTTAGTTCATCATGAATAACTTTATCTTCTTCTTTCTGCTGGTATTCTTTGAATTTTTGCAGCCACTGCGGATATACTTTTTGCTCTGTCAGTGCAGTCAGTAAAGGCAGTGTTTCCTTACAATCGCCCCATACACCAACAGTTGCTTTTACATTTTTATCAATTTCCGCCGGGTCAATATCAAGATGAATGACCTTAGCTTGTTTTGCATATTTATCCAAACGGCCTGTTACACGATCATCGAAACGCATACCAATAGCGATGAGTACATCACATTCATTGGTTAAAACATTGGGTCCATAATTACCATGCATGCCCAGCATACCAACACCCAGCGGATGGTCAGTAGGTATAGCACTCATGCCCAAAATGGTCCATGCGGCAGGGATACCCGATTTTTCAATAAAGGCTTTGAATTCTTTTTCTGCTTTACCCAGTATCACGCCTTGCCCGAAAATAACGAATGGTTTTTCTGCGGCATTGATGAGTTTCGCTGCTTCTTCAATATATTCTTTTCTTACAATGGGTTTGGGACGATAGCTGCGGATATGATCGCATTTGGTATAACCGGCGTAATCGAATTTTTGTAACTGCGCATTTTTGGTGATATCAATTAATACGGGCCCTGGTCTTCCGCTTTTAGCAATATAAAATGCTTTTGCCAGCACGGAAGGAATTTCAGTAGCATCTGTAACCTGGTAATTCCATTTGGTAACAGGTGTTGTAATATTGATTACGTCTGTTTCCTGGAAAGCATCAGTGCCCAGTAAATGAGCGAATACCTGTCCCGTAATACAAACAAGAGGGGTGGAGTCGATCATAGCATCAGCAAGACCGGTAACTAAGTTAGTAGCACCGGGACCACTGGTGGCAAATACTATACCTGCTTCGCCGGAAACTCTTGCATACCCCTGCGCAGCATGTATAGCGCCTTGTTCATGGCGGACCAAAATATGCTCCAGCTTTTCTTTATAATCATACAATGCATCGTAGATCGGCATGATGGCGCCGCCGGGGTAGCCAAAGATTGTACTTACACTTTCTGCAATGAAGGCCTCTAAAACGGCTTCACTTCCACTAATTGATTTCATTGCTTTAGCTGTCTTTTTATCTTTTTCCATTGTAAGAGTTTCCATAATCATTTTTTAAATGTTCAACATTCAATGTTCGTGTTTAATCCTCATCCGTTACACAACCCTGCGAAGCATCCTTCACATGTTTCGCATATTTAAATAAGATCCCTTTTGTTGCTTTTAATGCAGGCTGTTTCCAGTTGGCTCTGCGTTTTGCAATTTCTTCATCACTCACTTTTAAGTTGATGGTATTTTTAACAGCATCCAGTTCTATCACATCATTATCATTTACCAATGCTATCAATCCGCCATCAAATGCTTCGGGTGTAATATGACCAACTACAAATCCATGTGTACCACCGCTGAATCTTCCATCAGTTATCAACGCAACTGATTTTCCAAGACCAGCGCCAATGATAGCGGAAGTAGGTTTCAGCATTTCGGGCATTCCCGGTCCGCCTCTTGGACCTACATACCGGATCACGACCACATCACCCGGTTGTATTTTGCCGGAATTGATCCCGGCGATCAATTCAAATTCGCCATCAAATACTCTTGCAGGTCCTGCAAACTTTTCACCCTCTTTACCAGAAATTTTTGCTACGCTTCCTTTTTCAGCAAGATTGCCATACAGGATCTGCAGGTGACCCGTTTTCTTCAGGGCTTGTTCGATCGGGTAAATGATCTTTTGGTTTTCAAAATCAAGGTCAGGGACACCTGCTAAATTCTCTGCTACCGTTTTACCGGTTACTGTCAAACAATCGCCATGCAAAAGACCTTGTTGCAATAAATATTTCATAACGGATGGCACACCGCCATGTTCATGCAGGTCCTGCATCAAATATTTTCCACTGGGTTTGAAATCGGCTAAGACCGGAATTTTATCACTGATGGTTTGAAAATCATCTTGTGTAAATGCAATGTCAACGCTTTTTGCCATAGCGATCAGGTGAAGCACTGCATTGGTACTACCACCTAAAGCCATGATAACGGTGACAGCATTTTCAAATGCTTTTCTTGTCATGATATCAGATGGCTTAATATCTTTTTCTAACAAATGACGGACAGCTTTTCCTGCAGCTAAACATTCATTCTTTTTATCTTCACTCAATGCCGGGTTTGATGATGAATAAGGTAAGCTCATTCCCAATGCCTCAATCGCTGATGCCATCGTATTCGCAGTGTACATGCCGCCGCAAGCACCGGCACCGGGGCAACTATTCATTACGATGCCTTTAAAATCAGCTTCGTTTAATTGACCCGCTATTTTTTTACCCAAGGCTTCAAAGGCAGATACTATATTTAAATCTTCACCTTTATAATGACCTGGTGCAATCGTTCCGCCATATACCATAATGGCCGGACGATTCAATCGTCCCATGGCTATGATTGAGCCGGGCATGTTTTTATCACAACCTGGCAAGGCAATGACGGCATCATAATATTGTGCACCACAAACTGCTTCAATCGAATCGGCAATAATATCACGGCTTACCAATGAATAACGCATACCATCCGTTCCGTTGCTGATACCATCGCTTACACCAATCGTATTAAAGATCAATCCTACCAGATCATTATCCCACACGCCCTGCTTTACGATCTTTGCCAATTCATTCAAATGCATGTTGCAGGTATTGCCATCGTAGCCCATGCTTACAACACCTACCTGTGCTTTCTTCAGATCATCGTCTGTTAATCCTATTCCGTACAACATGGCTTGCGCTGCCGGTTGGGTAGGATCCTGTGTAATCGTCTTTGAATATTTATTAAGTTCCATTATGCTTCAGCTAAAGATTGGTTAAATTCTTTTTCTATTACTTTATGTTTATAGGCTTCCTGAATGATCTTTCCGAGTCCTTGATTCCACGCAAGCGGGAATTTTATATTGTCAATACTTTCCCAACCGATCACTTCAGCGGCTGTACCACAGAAGAAAGCTGCGTCTGCCTCTTTCAATTCTTCAGTTGTAAATAATTTTTCTTCAACAGGTATATTCAATTCATTGCAGAGCTCTATTATTGTCGCTCTGGTAATACCGGGTAAGATATTTCCAACTGACGGTGTAAATAGTTTCCCGTCTTTTTCAAAAAATACATTGGCACCAGGTCCTTCTGCAACAAAGCCATTCATATCGTTTAATAATGCTTCGTCATAACCTGCTGCTTTTGCTTCCTGGCTTGCTAAAATTGAGTTCACATAATGACCGGAGGCTTTAGCCTCTATCTTAAAACCTTTTGGATTGGGGCGTTCAAAAGATGAAGTCATTACCCTTATCAACTTTTCGCCAAGGAATGGTTCCATTTTCCAGGCCTCAATAACAATAAAAGATTCTTTGTTGGGATTAAAACTCATATTAGCAGGCGCATACACAACTGGCCTGATATAGGCATCCTGTAAATTATTTTTTTTCAACACCTGGTAAGTAGCCGCAATTAATTCATTGCTGTCAAAAGAGTAAGGCATATTCAATGCCTCAGCAGATTTTTTTAAACGATCGTAGTGCTCAAGTTCTTTAAAGATCTTTGTTTCGCCACTTACGGTTTTGTAAGAACGTATCCCTTCAAATACCGCATAGCCATAATGTAAGGATTGGCTATAAAAATCTGTTTTAGCATCAGCTGCTTTTACAAACTCACCATTGTGATAAATAATCGTATGCTCGTTATAATACATAATCTTTAATTTTTTCTTTGTTTATGCAGGTGCAAATAAAAAACCCGCCTTTTTGGAGGCGGGTTTTTAGTATTTCGTTTGTTTTATTTATACTAGTGATCCTCCTCCGTTTAGTGCAGGTATAATAATGACCACCACAATAATAATCGTGGCTAGTGAAACAATGACATTATATATACTACTCTTCAACATGAGGGGAATTGTATTGCGAATATACTCCCGCCAATTTTAAAAACAAAGAACTTTTTTTGTCAAACCTGATTTATTTTCCAATAAATCCCTGATAATTTAATAAATCTTAGTTCTATTATATGATCGTCGATTTATTCAATTCTATATTTTCACTTTTAACTGATCCGGGAATTTTGCCGGCTACATAGTCACTGATCAACTCTCCAACTACGGAAGTGAAATAAAAATTTACCGGGTCAATATCTTTCGTTACAAATCCATTCTGTAGCGTCCAGTTAACCGCTTCCCGAATAATATCAGCTTCTTCTTTCATTTCAAAATGATCAAGCAGCATAGCCGCCGAAAGAATAGATCCTAGTGGATTGGCGATATCCTTTCCTGCCGCTTGTGGGTAGGAACCATGAATAGGTTCAAATAATGCTGATCCATTCCCGATAGAAGCAGAAGGTAATAAGCCCAAAGACCCGCTTATCACACTCGCCTCATCGCTGATAATATCTCCGAACATATTTTCCGTAAGTACTACATCAAACTGTTTTGGATTGATAATGATCTGCATGGCTGCATTGTCCACAAACATATAGTCAACCGTCACATCGTTATATAATGTAGCTATTTCCTGTACCACTTTTCTCCAAAGCCTTGATGTTTCTAACACGTTGGCCTTATCAACCAGCAACAATTTCTTTTTTCTTTTTTGCGCATATTGAAACGCCAGGTGAGCAATGCGTTCAATTTCTTCACGGCTATATACGCATTCATCCGATGCCTGCGTGCCTTCGGCATTCAATTCTTTTTTACCGAAATAAATACCGCCGGTCAGTTCACGGAAAATGACAAAATCAACACCTTCAATATTTTTTGTTTTTAATGGCGAAAGATGATGAAGGGCAGCATAAGTATTCACCGGGCGGATATTAGCAAAAAGTTGTAATGATTTGCGTAGCTTCAACAGGCCTTGCTCAGGCCTTACTTTAGCGGTTGGATCATTATCATACTTGGGATGCCCGATAGCGCCGAATAGGATAGCATCGCTTTTCAAACATATCTCAATGGTTTCGTCCGGTAATGGATTGCCGGTTTTATCAATGGCATCTGCGCCCATCAGGCAATAAGCGTATGTAAACTCATGGCCGAATGTATCTGCAATAGAATTTAAAACACGGATAGATTGTTTGGTTACTTCCGGGCCAATTCCATCTCCTTCTATGACTGCAATGTTTTTTTTCATGATGTGCTGTGCTTTATGTACGGATTATGCTCTTATTGGTTCTTCTTTATATGGATCAATTTGTTTTCCTTTTTGCAATTCCAGTTTGTGGGTAATGCAAAAAGGTATTTCGTTTTCGTAATGACTTACAAAAATTAATGTTGTCTCCGACTGGTCACATATTTGATCGATCAATTGGAGAAATTGTTTTGTTTGATGGTCGTCCAGTCCCTGGCAAGGCTCATCCAATACCAGCAATGTGGGATTTTTTATTAATGCCCTTGCCAGTAAGGCTTTTCGCTGCTGTCCTGTTGATAATAAGAATAACGGTTTGTTTGCCTCGTCCTGCAAATCAAAGAAACTGATCCAGTCGTTTATCAATTGTTCCTGCTCTGCATTCAATTGCCTGAATAAACCCATTGTATCAAAGAAGCCTGAACCAATGACATTATGAACAGAGGCGCCCATGTCAAAAAACTTATGCAATTCCGGTGAAACAAAGCCGATATGTTTTTTGATATCCCAAATGCTTTCACCCGTTCCCCTGCGTTTGTCAAACAAATAAATTTCCTGTGAGTAAGCTTGCGGATTATCGGCGGTAATTAAACTAAGCAAAGTTGATTTACCGGCGCCATTATGGCCTTTTACCAACCAGTGTTCGCCTTGTTTTACCTGCCAGTTGATGTTTTGCAGAATAACTTTATTACCATATTGAATGGTAACGTTTTTCATTTTCACCAAACAGTCAAACTGTTCAATACTACTGCCCGGAAATAAATAATCTGTAGGAGTAATTTTTTCTTCATTATTATTTTCCGGGTGGTAAGCGACAAAAGTTTTTCTCTCACCGAACTGGGCAAGTTTGCCCTTGTATAACTCTGCAATATGCGTAATGGAAGAAGGTAACTCTCTTTCATCTGTAACGAGAATAACTGTTGTGCCTTTCTCAGCCTGTTGGTTAATAATATGATGTAATTCCTTCCTGCTTTGAACATCAAGGCCAACAAAAACATTATCAAGAATAAGCACCTGAGGTTGCAGGGCCAGTGATTTTATAAGTTGTAATTTTTTTTGCTCGCCATTGGAAAGCTGTATCAGCGGTGTTTGTTTCCGGTGAGATAAATTCAATTGCGCCAGTAATATTTCCATTTCGGTTGAAGAACCG
>JAKFEJ010000068.1:0-9348 GCA_036675745.1 Chitinophagaceae bacterium
TTCTATCATTATTATTTTGAATATTTTTTTATACTCTTTATTTACGATCGCCTTTTTATGCCGACTCAAAACCAGGAAATATACTTCGTCACCATCATAGGCATCATACTGGGATTGCTCCTGGTGGGGTTTATCGTTACCATTCTTTTTCTTTACCAGCGCAGGCAGCAAAAGCAGGAGCAGGAGATGGAAAAAATAAAGGACATGTATGAAAAAGAGGCTCTCCGCTCCCAACTGGAAATACAGGAAAATACCTTTAAAACAATAGCACAGGAATTGCACGATAATATCGGGCAGATGTTGTCGGTAGCCAAGTTATCGCTTTCCATACTTCCCATTGAAAAGGATCATTCCGCCTTTGAACAGCTTCAAAATTCGCAACAGGTATTAAATAAAGCTATCATTGATCTTTCCAATCTTACCAAGGGCTTGCATACAGACAGGATAGCACAAATTGGTTTGGCTGAATCCATCAGATTTGAACTTTACGCCTTGAAAAATGCAGGTATATTGCAGGTTCAATTCCATCAAACAGGTACTGAAATAGAATTCAATGAGCAAAAATCAATTTTCCTTTTCCGCATTTTCCAGGAAACATTAAATAATATTTTAAAACATGCAAAAGCTACTGAGATGGTTGTTAACCTGGATTACCAGGAAGATCTGTTTAGTATGGAAATGAGAGATAATGGAGCAGGGTTTAATATAGCTGAAAAGAAACAATCGGCTACTTCCTATAGCGGAGTAGGTTTAAAAAGCATGTTTAACAGGGCGAAACTTATTGGCGCTGATCTTTCAATGAGCAGCGAACCAGGCAAGGGTACAACAGTTTTGATAGAACTACCTCTACAGCAGGATTAATAATCATGGCAAAAATCAGTAAAAATATACAGGTTGCAATAGCGGATGATCACAGTTTGTTAAGAAGTGCATTGGCAAAGCTTATTAATACGTTTGAAGGATATAACGTTGTAATGGAGGCCGACAATGGCAAAGATCTCTGTGAAAAAATCATGAAGAATGTATTGCCCGATATTGTGTTGCTGGATATCAATATGCCCGAAATGGATGGATTTGAAACCACGCAGTGGTTACACAAAAAATACCCGCAGGTTAAAGTATTGACATTATCTATGCTCAGCGATGAACGTTCGATCATTAAAATATTCCGCCTGGGTGCAAAAGGGTATTTACTAAAAAATGCTGATCCAAAAGAATTGAAAGAAGCATTGGATGCTATAATGAGTAAAAATGTTTACTTGTCAGAATACGTTTCCGGGAAACTGGTAAGCGGCCTGCATAATGATGCGGATGTTGATGTAGCAGAGGCGGTACTAAATGAAAAGGAAAGAGAGTTTTTACGATGGACCTGTTCAGAACTATCTTATAAGGATATAGCTGAAAAAATGTTTATCAGCCCACGCACAGTTGATGATTACCGGCAATCACTTTTTACTAAATTAAAAGTTCATAGCCGTGTAGGGCTGGTGATGTACGCTATAAAAAATAAAATTGTCGAAGTATAATTATCAGGCAAGCAATTTCTTCAGATAAGCAACCTGCCCCAGGTGATAAATATTATGCTGTATAAGTCCGTTCAAAAGATAACGGAAATCGTACTGGCGATAGTCAACGATCTCATTCAGGAATGTATCTTTTTTGGTGTGAAGCAAAGCAATGATTTGCTGATGAGCCGCTATGAAAGCACCTAACCCTTCATCCCAATCATGCAGCTTGGGATCAATTTCACGCCAATCTAATTTTTCAAAAGCATCCAGGTCATTAATATTATCTTTTTCTATTCTTTTCAATGTGAATTCCGCCCAGGTGAGCAGGTGATACAATAACTCTATCAGCGAATGAGAACCAGGCGTTGGTTTTTTATACGCAATGGATGAATCCACTTCACGTAGTATAGCATAAACCGGGCGGCCATACCAGGGATCGCCGTCTAATATATTTTCCAGATTGCGGATAATTGATTGTATTTCTTTGTTCATGCCCCTATCCCCTAAAGGGGTATTTAAACTTTCAGTAATGAATTTACTTTTTAAAGGTACTTAAAAGCCCCTTTAGGGGTTTGGGGTTTTATTTGCTCAAATACATACTCCTGTCCTTATACAATTGCCTGAAATACGGATCTCTTAAATCTTTGATAAATCGGATGGCTTCGCCCGTTGACTTCATTTCCGGGCCAAGCTCTTTGCTTACACCAGGAAATTTATTAAAACTGAATACAGGCTCTTTAATAGCGAAGCCTTTCAGTTTTTTCTCAAAGGTGAAATCTTTCAGTTTATGTGTACCTATCATTACTTTGGTAGCAACATTGAGATAAGGGATCTGGTAAGCTTTTGCTATAAATGGAGTTGTACGTGATGCCCTTGGATTTGCTTCTATCACATATACTTTACCATTTTTGATAGCGAACTGGATATTGATAAGCCCCTTAATGTTTAAAGCCCTTGCAATTTTTTCCGCATATTCTTCCATCGTATGAACGGTGAGCGGAGACAAATTGAATTGCGGCAAAACAGCATTGCTATCACCGCTATGGATACCGGCTGGTTCAATGTGTTCCATCACTCCCATTACATGAAAATCATCTCCATCAAAAATTCCGTCAATTTCTGCTTCCTGGCAGCGATCCAAAAAATGATCGATCAGTATTTTATTACCGGGAATATGTTTTAACAAACTCACAACCGCTTTTTCAACTTCATCATCATTAATAACGATTCGCATTCTTTGTCCGCCCAATACATACGAAGGACGTACAAGTACAGGATAGCCTACTTTATTAGCAACAGCAACAGCTTCATCCACATCATGAGCTGTACCATATTCAGGATAAGGAATTTCTAATTCTTTCAGCCTGTCGCTGAAGCGGCCACGATCTTCAGCAATATCCATGTTATCGTAAGAAGTACCGATAATTTTTATTCCTTTTTCATGTAAACGTTCAGCTAATTTCAATGCGGTCTGCCCACCTAACTGAACAATAACACCTTCTGGTTTTTCGTGTTCGATTATTTCCCACAAATGCTCCCAGTAAACTGGTTCAAAATATAGCTTGTCTGCCATGTCAAAATCAGTGCTCACTGTTTCAGGATTACAGTTTACCATGATGGCTTCGTAACCACATTCTTTGATCGCTAATAAACCATGCACACAGCAATAATCAAATTCAATACCCTGGCCGATACGGTTGGGGCCGCTTCCCAGAACAATTATTTTCTTTTTATCGGAAACTTTGCTTTCGTTGGAAAGTTGTTGTCCTCCGCGGGAGCTATTCTCAAACGTCGAATAAAAATAGGGCGTCTTTGCTTCAAACTCTGCAGAGCATGTATCTACCATTTTAAAGACCCTGGTTATACCCGCCGCTTTTCTTTTTTCATACACTTCATCTTCTTTACCATCATTCATAATGCGGCAAAGCTGCTCATCACTAAATCCCATAGTTTTCGCTTCACGCAATAAGTCAAGGGGTATTGTAGCCAATTTATATTTCGCGATTTCTTTTTCAAGGTTCACAATCTTCTGTATCTCGTAAATAAACCAACGGTCAATGCCATTGGTTGCTTTGGAAATAGAACCAACCGAAATACCCGCCATCAATGCATCTTTGATACGGAATATCCTGTCCCACTTTGGAGTTTTGATATATTCCAGTATCTCTTCAGCATGCATCAGGCTTTTGCCATAGTATCCCAAACCAACCGCATTATTCTCTAAACTTTGACAGGCCTTTTGAATAGCTTCTGTAAAACTTCTGCCAATAGCCATTACTTCACCCACACTTTTCATTTGCAAGCCCAGCGTATCGTTGGCGCCTTTGAATTTATCAAAATTCCAGCGGGGAACTTTTACAATGACATAGTCCAATGCTGGTTCAAAATAAGCAGAAGTCGTTTTGGTGATCTGGTTTTCCAGTTCATCAAGGTTATAACCAATCGCCAGTTTCGCCGCAATTTTAGCAATTGGATAACCCGTTGCTTTCGAAGCAAGCGCTGAAGAACGGCTCACCCTTGGATTTATTTCAATGGCAATGATCTCTTCAGTATCAGGATTCAGTGCAAACTGTACATTACAACCACCAGCGAAATTTCCCAGGTCCCTCATCATCATGATAGCGGTATTGCGCATTAGTTGCATACCAGTGTCACTAAGCGTCATAGCCGGGGCAACAGTAATGGAGTCACCGGTATGAACACCCATCGGGTCAAAATTTTCCACCGTACAAATGATACATACGTTATCAGCGCTATCTCTCAAAAGCTCCAGTTCAAATTCTTTCCATCCCAATACGGCTTTTTCTACCAGCACTTCATGTATTGGCGATGCCTGCAATCCCCTGTTCAGCGCCTCATCCAGTTCGGATTTATCATGGACAAAACCACCACCGGTACCACCCAGCGTAAAAGAAGGACGTATCACCAGGGGAAAACCAATTTCCTGGGCAAATTCTTTTCCCTCTAAAAAGGAGTTGGCTGTTTTCGCGGTAGCTACCGGTACTTTTAATTGGATCATCCACTGCCTGAATTTTTCCCTGTCCTCAGCTTTATCGATTGCTTTAATGTCAACGCCTATCAATCTTGTATTATATTTTTCCCAAAGGCCAAGGTCTTCGGCCTCTTTACACAGGTTGAGAGCAGTTTGTCCGCCCATGGTAGGCAATACCGCATCAATTTGATTTTCTTCCAGTATTTGTTCAATGCTTTCTACCGTTAATGGCAACAGGTAAACTTTGTCGGCCATCATCGGGTCTGTCATGATGGTGGCGGGATTGCTGTTAATAAGGTACACTTTGATCCCTTCTTCACGAAGGCTGCGGGCCGCCTGGGTTCCGGAATAGTCAAACTCACAGGCTTGTCCAATAATAATAGGCCCTGAACCAATGATCAGGACCGACTTGATAGAATTATCTTTTGGCATTTTTTAGTTTAGATAAGCCCTTTTGGGGAGCCAGCCCCGTCCGAAGGCGGGGATTTGGAGCGGTTAAATCCCGATAGCTATCGGGACGCAAAACTAAGGGAATCGGGTGGTTTTGAAGAAGCTGTTGGAAAAAAAAGTTTAGTGGAATGGCGAGAGTTGGTTAAAATAAAAAAGAAGCAGTTATTTCCTGCTTCTTTTTATATACTACATACGACCGTTAGGTGAATTCACCTGCGATCATACAAAACATAATCAACTATGATAAGTCGCCTCTTCAATTTCGTCAAGCATGATCTCACCCTTAGGAACCTGTTTCTGGCTCTCTTTTCTTTCTTCATGCTTAAACTTCATTTTGCTGATCCATTTGTTGCGAACTTCCTGTCCCTTTATCATCCCGATAAACAAACCAGCGATCATGATCATGCTGAACAGTAAATTGTAAATAATTCGTCTCATACTCTTTCCTTTTTAGGGGTTTATCAATATTCATGTGAGTAACTAAAATTCCGTGCCAGAAATGGCAGTATTACAGAATTAACAACAAGTGAATAGTAATGTTTGAGATTTCCTTGCAAATACTGTTAACGGAAAGCCAATGAATCCAGGAAATTATGTTCATGAATTTATTTTGCCATCATATCTCTTTTAGAAGCCTAATATGAAGCATAAAACACTGGCGGAAAGTTATTTCTTGTATCATTGATCTTTATCATCTTTTTTATCACAGCTTTTATTTAGATATTTTTAAATAATAAGCTCTACTATTTGACCATGCATTATAACACGGTATGATCAGTACTGCTATTATTTTTTTGTGAATGAAAAGCAGGTTGAAAAAACAACTATAAAATAAACCACCATAACAATTGCAGTGATAAGTTATTTTTGCACCCATGCAGCGAACTATTTTCTTATTGATGATCTCCCTATTCCATTGTTTATTCATCCAGGCTCAAACAGAAACTAAAAAATATCCCAAAGGTTATTTCCGCTGGCCTCTTGATCTCCGGCCCGAAATAGTGGCCAACCTTGGTGAATTAAGAAATAACCACTGGCATATGGGCCTGGATATTCGTACTGCCCAGAAAGTAAACCAATTGGTATATGCCGCTGCTGGCGGGTATATCGCTAAGATCAGGATCGAACCTTTCGGTTTTGGCCGTGTCATATATATCAATCATCCAAATGGACTGACCACTTTGTATGCGCATTTGAATGACTTTAATCCTGCATTGGAAAAATATGTAAAAGAGCAACAGTATAAACAGCAAACATGGGCCATCGAATTGACTTTTACACCAGGGCAATTTCCGGTAAGCAAAGGGAGTTTCATTGCTTATAGTGGCACTACCGGTGGGTCACAGGGACCGCATGTTCATTTTGAGATCCGTGATACAAAAACGGATAAATGCCTGAACCCATTATTATTTGGAATGCCCCTGCAGGATAATGTGCCGCCAATACTGGTCAAACTGGCTATACATGATCGTAGTCTCAGTGTTTATGAACAAACCCCGAAATTTTTTGCCCTCAAAAAAACAGGAAATAATTACTCTATTGCTAAAGTACCGGTATTAAAAACAGGATCAAATAAGATCAGTTTTGCAATACAGGCTTATGACCGGATAAGCGGTTCCAATAACCAGGACGGCATTTACTCCGCCAAACTTTTTATTGATGAAAGACCTGTTTCGGGATTTGAAATCGATAGCATCAGTTATGATGAAACAGGATATATGAATGCGCATATTGATTTCAGGTATAAGTATAATGGCGGCCCTTATTTACAGCATGTGTCACCATTGCCGGGTGATTATGGTCCTGTCTATAAACAATATAATGGTGATGGTATTATTCATCTTAGTGATACCAATATTCATTCAGTCAGGATTGAAATAAAAGATGCTTATAGAAATTCCTCTTCATTGAATTTCTCTGTGCAATATGATAATAGTCTTGAAAATTCAAATTCACATTCCCTGCATCCCCATTTTTCTCCAGGTTATGTAAATGTTTTGGAAAAACCTGGTTTTGAAATATACATGCCTGAAGATTGTTTGTATGATACGATACCAGCTTTGTATTATATGATTAATAAGCAAAGCTCCGGTTCTCTTTCCGCTGTTCATTCATTCAACGATCCATCAATACCTGTACACGGTTCTTTTACAGTCCGGGTAAAACCAACGGAAGAACTACCGGGCAAATGGTATGATAAGGTAGTATTGCAAAGGGAATACCGGAATAAAAAAGATGTACGAAAGGCCAATGTGGAAAATGGTTTCCTGGTAGCGGATTTCGATGAGTTTGGTAATTTTCAAGCCTTTCTTGACCTGGAGCCACCAACTATTAATGAGTTAGGAAGAGGAGATACTGTAAACCTCAGTGCCGCGACAAGAATTGTTTTTCAACCCAAAGATAATTTTGCTGTAAAAAATTTTCGGGCTGAATTGGATGGACAATGGCTACGTTTTACTAATGATAAAGGGAGATCGTATATTTATAAATTCGATGAACGTTGTCCTGATGGCGTTCATGAATTAAAAGTATGGGTGGAAGATATTGTGGGCAATACAACCAATAAAACATGGTGGTTTAAGAAATATCCCTACACGCCTCCACCAAAAAAGAAAGCGGTAAAGAAGGCAAGTAGCAAGAGGAAAGTGGTAAGTGGGAAAAAGAAATCCGGTTGAAAAAGGTGATATTATTTCTGAAAATCCTTTTTAATCCAATTAATCTTAGTTCTGTTATGGTAACATTAAAAGAAGGCGATAAAGCCCCGGCATTTTCCGGAAAAGACCAGGATGGGAAAAAAATTTCTCTTTCTGATTATAAAGGCAAAAAGCTGGTTTTGTATTTCTATTCAGAAGCCGGATCGCCAACCTGTACCATTGAGTCTTGTAACCTGCGGGATAACTATAGCTTACTAAAGAAAAATGGATTTGAAGTGGTGGGTGTAAGCCCTGACACTGCACAAATACAGAAGAAATTTGAAATAAAATATAAACTTCCCTTTCCACTGATCGCCGATACATCGCATGATGTATTGGAAAAATATGGCGTATGGGATCAGAAAAAATTATTTGGCAGGGAATACATGGGTGTTCTTCGCACTACATTTATTATCAACGAAAAGGGCATTATTAAAAAAATCTTCTTCAAACCAAAAAATAAAGCTCATGCAGAAGAAATTATAACTGCATGGAAAGAGCTGGCATAGCTTATGAGGCAACCCTGTTTTTTGTTTTTCCGTTTAGTGGAAAAATAAAAATGTATGTATAAAGTTGCTGGATTATTATTGTTACTAAGTCTGCAAGCAGCATCACAGGATACAACTTCAACGCCGCAAAAGAATACAGAACCCGATTATATCTGGATATTTTCTTCACCGCGACTCATTAATGCAAATACAGTAGAGCTGCTTTCCAAAGGCATACTTGAGTTTAAGGTCACACACAATTTTGGCGACATTGCCGGGGATGATGGCGGAATAAAAAACTTCTTTGGTCTTGATAATGCAACAGACGTCAGGATTGGGTTTCAGTACGGGTTAAGCAAAAGATTAAACCTGGTTGCGGCAAGGGCCAAAGGTGCTGGCATTGTTCAGCAACTTTACGAGTTAGGGATAAAATACAGGTTGACGCAGCAGGCTAATGATTCCCGGCATCCCTTCTCTATGACCTTGTTTGCTAATGCAGTTGTGTCGTCCATGAAGGCAAATGTTGTAGCGGGACAGGAGAATTCATTTGATGGCTTTTCAGACCGGCTGAGTCAGACACTCCAATTAATGATAGCCCGGAAATTTGGAAACATAAGCCTGCAGGCAAGCCCTACTTTGGTTCATAGAAATTATGTGGTCAGCGGAGATGATGAGACGCTTTTTGCTTTAGGTGGTGCTTTTCGTCTGCCCGTAAAAGGGAAATTCAGTTTGTTGTTCGATTACTTTCACTCCTTCCGGAGTCAGAGCAGCGTTGATTTTTTTAAAACACAGGATGTACGGTTTTATGATGCGATGGGTGTAGGTATAGAACTATTGACCGAAGGCCACGTCTTTCATTTGAATTTTACCAACGCCACTGAAATATTGGAAAATCGTTTTATACCCCGTACAGTTACATCATGGGGAAAAGGTCAGTACAGGTGGGGTTTTACCGTTTCAAGAGATTTTGATCTTCTCTGGAAAAAGAAAAATAGAAATAGATAAAAACATAAAAACTAGTGTCACGTCACATATAATGTGACGTATATTTCATATCTTAGCTTTCAAAAAGGCTATGATAAAATATACAATTCATCTCAGTAAGTCTGAGCGGGAGGAGTTGATGGGTATAATCAGCAAGGGCTCCCATACATCTCAAACATTCCGGTCAGCATACATCCTGCTCAATTGTGATGAAGGAAAATATGCAGAGAAGG
>JAKFEJ010000530.1:0-9194 GCA_036675745.1 Chitinophagaceae bacterium
CCCCATCGGTAGGCTTTGGAACGGGAAATATCATGTGTAATATAATTCCAAGCATCTCCATCAGGGCTATAATCTTCTCTGACAGTGGCCCATTGTCTTTCGGATAAATAAGGGCCCCATTTCAACCAGCTTTTACTATTAGAGTAATTTTCTTTTAGCCGTTTTTGCTCTTCGGTAATAACATCTTGCATCGATTTCTAATTAGGCTTTAACGATTATAATGTGGAGTAATTTTAAAAAGACAGATACTTTACAACTATTTCATTTTTTTAACACTGCATATTTAGTGATCAATGTTCCCTGTTCATTTACTTTTTCATAGTGTAGTAAACGCAAATTGATATCCAGTTTTATATCTGTTGCAAAATTGCCTCCTGTTCCAAATATCTTAGGTTCCAACGTCAACCATAATTCATCTATTAATTGTTCTTTTAAAAATGAAGTAGCGACATGGGGCCCGCCAACGACCAGCATTTGTTCATAACCCTTGCTTTTAAAGCGGTCTGTTAACTTAGCCGGTGATTCGCTTGTAAACTCAATCTGTGCTGAGCTTTTTAAATTTTTATATTTATCGGGATGTCCTGTCATAACAATAAGTTGATGATTCAGGGAAGGGAATGACCCGGCATTAAATGTGTTGCTTCCCATAACAATAACCTGCGATTCATCCCATGTCTTTTTATAATAATCCTGATCCTGGTGTGATGACCACAACTTGACGTGGCCCTCACCCCATTTTGTTACCTTACCATCAAGCGTTGAGACAAATATGAGTATGATTTTCATTTTGTTTATTTTTAAGATCATTAGGCCAACTGCGTTTGACGACTATTCTTTACCGGCTGCTGCCTTTATTCTTTTTCTCAATGCAGGAATTACTTCTTTCGTAAACCAGGGGTTTATTTTAACCCAGTTTTGATTTCGGGGAGAAGGATGCGGCAATGGGAAATATTCAGGGAGAAATCCTTTATAACTTTTTACGGTTTCTGTAAGGCTTCCTTTGAAATCTTTTTTTAAATAATACCGCTGCGCATATTGTCCTATCAGTAAAATAAGCGGTGTACTTTTAAAATAGTTGAAAATTTGTGGATGCCATAACGGAGCACATTCGGGCCGTGGTGGCAGATCACCTGAGAATCCTTTTCCCGGATAGCAGAAACCCATAGGCAGGATTGAAAAAATAGCCGGGTCATAAAAAGTTGCTTCATCAACATCCATCCATTCTCTTAATTTTCTACCGCTTGCATCGTTCCAGGGAATTCCTGTTTCATGAACACGTCTGCCAGGAGCCTGGCCAATAATAATAACTTTTGAAAAAGCACTTACTTGTATAACCGGTCTTGGGCCTAATGGTAAATGATCTTTGCAAACCTCACATCGCCGTATTTTATTTAAAAGGGTGTTCATTACAAATCCATAAAGCATTTCAGGTTCACAAATTAATTCATAAGACGGTGATGGGTTTTCTAAATGTGAAATAAAAAAATAAGATCAATCTTTATTTTCTTTCAATTCCATGCCATAACTCAGTTGTCCATTTATGATTCTTGCAGGCGCTGTGTATGGATGTTCTTCGGCTTTTCCAATCGCCATGATGTGCATTACTTTCCACCCTCCGGCTTTTAAATAATCAGAAATCATAGAACGGTGACAACGCCACCATACCACTTCCGAACACATATAGGCAGTGTGCTGTTTTATGGCAATCTTTTCAAGCTCTTCTATTCCTTCTTTAAAGCCATCTGTTTCCATATAATCCGCATAACCACGAAATGCCAAATGCCGCCACGAAGTATTTTTAGAATCCGGGTTCGCTTTTTTTCTTCCACCAAGACTTGCTAAATGAAGGTATTGAATATTGTTTTCTGGTAAAGAAACCTGTAATGCCTCTTTGTTGTACTGAGGAAATTTTCGTGAACCGGGATAGCTTCTGATATCAATAACTAATTCAATCCGGAACGAATGCAACAAGGCGATCATCTCTTCAAAAGGGCGGGTGGAATGACCAATGGTCCAGATCGTTTTATTTTCTTCTTTCATACTTCACTTTTCCAAATGGCGACTGGATTCAACTTTAATTTACTCTTTTGTTATATTGGCTAAATGAACAATAACAGGAACTTCACCCCAATGCGGCGGCACTTCATTAGTAACCAGCAATGGCATTAAAGAAGAAACGCCGCCTAAATAATTTACCGCATGCCGGTACACTACTTTTTTAATTTTATAAAATCTTATTGCATATGAACACATGATGCAAGGCTCATGTGTTGAATAAATAATGCAATCAGACAGATCATTGGTGTTCATTTTTTTTACAGCAAGCCTTATCGCTTCCAATTCTGCATGACAGGTAATGTCGTTTTTACTTTTACCTGCTTCGATAGCCTCACTAATAATTTCGCCATCCTTTATAATGACAGAGCCAACCGGCGCATCTCCTTTTGCAGCGGCTTCTTTGCCTAATGACTCACAGCGCTGAATATAATAGAGGTCGTTTTTCATATTGTAAAAGCCAGGTTAGATGAATTTCATTTACTGATCATTCTTTTTATCTTTTTTCAAGTTGCCGGCGCAGTTTTTCTTCCACCGTTTTAAGTAAGGCCATCCAGTTGTCACCCGAATCAGAAGCATAAGCATCGTTACCCGGAATTCCAAACCTGATACCAACCGATTTAGGATCTGTGGACTTTTCACTTTTCTCTGTAATATAAACATCCACAAAATTTACATCGGAAATATGCCGCCGCAATCGTGTGATTACATCTCTTATACTTTGCTGCAGGTTGTCGTCGATGGTGATATCTACTGCCTGCACATCAATCTTAATCCCTTCAAAGTTTTCTGTATAGTTCATAAAGTCTTTATTTTTTTTCAATAACTTATTTTTATTTTTTAAGTTCAATTTTCTTTGTGCAAAAACTGCCTCAACACATATTGTAAAATGCCACCATGCCTGTAATACTCGATCTCAATAGCGGAGTCCATGCGTGCAATGGCATTGAATTTAATTTCCGTTCCATCTTTTTTCCGGGCAATTACCTGCACTTCTTTTAAAGGCTTAATATCATGAGCAATGCCTGTGATGCTATAGGTTTCATCTCCTGCAAGCCCTAAACTAAAAGCGGTATCGCCTGGTTTATATTGAAGTGGTAAAACACCCATGCCTACTAAATTGCTTCTATGAATACGCTCATAACTTTCCGCCAACACCGCTTTTACTCCCAATAAGAAAGTTCCTTTAGCCGCCCAGTCCCTTGAAGATCCACTGCCATATTCTTTACCTGCCAAAACAACCAAAGGTGTGCCGCTACTTTTATATTTCATGGCGGCATCATACACCGACATTTCTTCGCCCGTCGGTAAGTATTTAGTAAAGCCGCCTTCTTTTGCCGCCAGTTGATTTTTAATCCGCACATTCGCAAACGTACCCCGTACCATTACTTCATCATTTCCCCTGCGGGAGCCGTAGGAATTAAAATCTTTTTTATCTACACCCCGGCTGATTAAATATTTTCCTGCCGCTGAATGTTCGTTGTACTGCCCTGCAGGAGAAATATGATCGGTAGTAATACTATCGCCGAGCATTAATAAAATCCTTGCTTCATCAATATCCTGTAATGGTTCCGCATTATCGGATATATTGTGAAAGAACGGAACTTCTTTAATATAAGTAGACTCTTTATCCCAGATATATAACTTATCATCAGGTACTGCAAGGCTTTTCCAGATATCATTTCCTTCAAATATTTCTCCATAGTTTTTTGCAAAATCTTTTGGAGAAAGCACCTTACTCATCACCTCATTTATTTCATCATCGGTGGGCCAGATGTTTTTCAGGAAAACAGGTTGTTGATTAGGGTCATAGCTTATCGGTTCATTAATTAAATCTATATCCACCCTGCCCGCGATAGCATAAGCTACCACCAGCATCGGCGACATTAAAAAATTCATTTTTACCTGCGGATGGATCCTTGCTTCAAAATTCCGGTTACCGGAAAGTACAGAGGCAACTACCAGGTCGTGTTCGTCTACCGCTTTGGCAATATAAGGCGGCAATGGTCCCGAGTTTCCAATGCAGGATGTACAGCCATATCCAACCAAATGAAATTGCAATGCTTCCAGGTCATCAAGCAAATCAGCTTTTTCAAGATAATCGGTAACTACTTTGGAACCGGGAGCAAGCGATGTTTTTACCCAGGGTTTTATATCAAGCCCATGTTCCCTGGCTTTTCTTGCTACTAATCCGGCGCCTATCATCACAAAAGGATTGGAAGTATTGGTACAGGAAGTAATGGCAGCAATAGCAACAGAGCCATCGGTAACTTCAAATTTTTCCTGCCCAACTGTTACCCACACTGTTTTTATTCCGTTCTCTATCTTTTCTTCTATTTTCGTTTTTGGCGGCATCGGTGCCGGATCGTCAACAGGCTGACTTCCTCCTTCTGCAAACCACCGTGATAATTGTTTAACCGGCTGTATATATTTCCGTCCATAATGCTGATCCATTAATTCAATAAACCTATTCTTAAAATTTTTCAACAAGATTTTATCCTGTGGTCTTTTGGGGCCTGCTACTGATGGCTCAATAGTTGAAAGGTCCAGTTCCAATACATCGGTATAAATAATATTTTCACTTCCTGTTCTCCACAATAAATTCGTTTTACAATAATCTTCCACCAGCTTTATATGTTCTTCGGAGCGGTTACTTTTCCGCATATATTCCAGGGTCTTATTGTCTATCGGGAAATAAGTAATGGTGCATCCAAACTCAGGCGACATATTACCGATAGTAGCACGATCGGGCACGGAAAGATTATCCAAACCGGATCCAAACACTTCTACAAATTTTCCAACGACGCCCTGTTTTCTCAGTAGTTCTGCTATATTCAAAACAAGATCTGTAGCGGTAGAACCCAATGGAAGTTTACCGGTTAATTTCAGACCGATTACTTCGGGCATTATAAAATAAATAGGTTGACCCAATATCGCCGCTTCAGCTTCAATGCCACCAACACCCCAGGCTACTACACCAATACCGTTTACCATGGGTGTGTGGCTATCGGTACCCACCAATGTATCAGGAAAAATTTCGCCGTTTCGTTCTATCACTCCCTTCGAAAGATATTCAAGATTGACCTGATGACAAATGCCCATCCCTGGCGGAACTACGCTGAAATTGTGAAAAGATTTTTGCGCCCATTTTAAAAACTGGTAACGTTCCTGGTTGCGTTTATACTCTTCTTCCATATTGCGGCTGTAGGAATATTCTGTTCCAAAATAATCTACCTGCACGGAATGGTCGATGACCAGGTCAACAGGAATTAAAGGATTTATTTCATCGGGATTTTTGCCTTTCCTCGCTATTTCAGCCCGCAACGATGCGATATCAACCACGGCTGGAACGCCAGTAAAATCCTGCATCAGCACACGGGCCGGTTTGAATGGAATATCTTTATCAGATCCTTTAGGTTTCCAGTTCAGAATGGTTTCAATATTTTCTTTGGTTATTGCAAAATCATCAAAGTTCCGCAATGCGTTTTCCAGTAATATCCTGATGGAAAAAGGAAGTTTACTGATGTTATGGCCTTGCTTTTCCAGTTCAGCAAGGCTATAATAGGTAAAAGTTCCGTTTTTAGTGTTTAATAATTTTTTTATTTGATATGGATCTTTAGACATGATTGATTGTATTATTAAATTGTTTTGCGATACCGTTCTTTCTGCAATTATTTTTCTTTTATGTCTCTTGTTGGAATAATAAATAAGGGTATTAAACTGTGATGCAAAACTTTTTCCGCGACACTTCCTACTAATATTTTTTCTAAGCCACGCTTGCTGTGAGTGCCCATCACAATTATATCAACGTTTAAGTCTTTCGCCGTGTTTAAAATTGTTTCTCCATAATCACCATTTTTTACAACCGTTTGAATCTTGTCATCACCCAAATGCTGTTTTGATTTATCCAGGTAAGTTTGTGCAACTTTCTTAATTTCTTCAATTGCATCTGTTTGAACGATACCTGCACTACTGAACCCTCCAAATCCCATTACCGGGGAGTAGTCAAGAGAAGAATAATAAGTGGCGTCGGAAATTACATGCAACAGGATCGTTTGTGCATTCATTGCTTTGGCTAAAGCATAACCGGTTTCGGCAACTTTTTGCGCAGTAGGATTATAGTCCAGTGCAATTAATATTTTTTTCATGATAAACTATTTAAATTTTAAGCAATTCATTTTCCAATTACCTGATAGAAATGCACTCCGGGTTCCAGGTATATCATTCGGACCTGGAAAGCATTACATTCTTACCTTCTCCATTTTCCCCTTTTTTTAAATGAAGAGGTAACACGCCGGCCATATCGCCAATAATATTCACCAATTCCGAACCTGCCGGAATTACAATTTTAGCGTTCGACCTAAGTGATGCTTCAACAGTTTCTAATTTCTTTAATAATTGAGCATTGCCTGTAAAGTACTTATCAGCAGCTTCATTCACCAGCATAATGGCTTCCGCTTCTCCTTCGGCATGTAATACCTGGGCCCGTTTATATCCTTCCGCTTCTTTGATCTTCGCCCGTTTTACTCCATCCGCCACCGTTTCCGCCGCGGTTGCATAGTCAATAGCGGCTATTTTTTCATTTTCCGCTTTTACCACTTTATTCATGGTGTCCTGCACATCGCGGGGTGGGTCAATTTCTTTTAATTCAGTACGTACAATGACAATTCCCCAGCTTGCAGTTTCGTTTCGCAGCGTACTATGTAATTCAGCATTAATTTTTCCTCTCTCACTGTTCGCCGATCTTAACGTAAGCGTACCTATAATATTTCTTAGTGTTGTACGGGCAAGATTAACGATCTGCAATTTGTAATTATTTACATGGTATTGAGAACTCTTCACATTTTCTTCTGTTTCTATAACCCGGAAATATACCTGTGCATCCACACTGGCATTAAGATTATCATTGGTGATGATTTCCTGCGGCTGGGCATCCACCATTTGCTCGGTAATATTTACTATATACATTTTATCGATAAAAGGGATGATCCAGTGAAATCCGGGATTCGCGAACTTGTTGTATTTGCCCAGCCTTTCAATCAAGCCCCTGTGCGTCGGCCTGACTATTTTTATGCCCTGAAAGAATATCAATAATACCGCACCTGCAATGATTAATAAAATTTGTGTGTCCATTTGTTCTTTTTTTTAAATTGCCTGATCAGCAATCGTGGTGATAATTATTAGGTTTACGAAAATCATCTGCGATTTTATCTCATTAAAGGAGCATAAGGCAGGTACTAATACCAAAACAGGGGCTTTGAATAAAAGTTCCCGTTTGCATTGGTTAAATTTTTAAATTGGCCGATCATGCCATTTGCAGAGTTTTCTTTTTTTCAATGGCGCCTAGCAACTCATCAAAAGCCTTGTTGAATTTTTCGATGCCTTCATCTTCGAGCTTTTGGGTTATGGCATCAATATCAATTCCCTTTTCTTTCAATTGTTCCAATACCTGCGTTGCCTTATCCAGATCATCTTCCAAGCGATTTCCGGCCTTTCCATGATCATTAAATGCTTCCAGGGTTTCTATAGGAAGGGTGTTGATGGTTTCAGCGCCTATCAATGCCTCTATATATTTCACATCACTGAACGATGGGTCCTTAGTGCTGGTGCTGGCCCACAATACATGTTGTCGTTTTGCACCCTTGGCTTCCAGTTTTTTAAAACGTTCGCCGGTAAAAATATTTTTATAAATTTCGTATGCTTTTTTTGCCGAAGCTATCGCCACTTCTCCTTTCAAATTATCTAATCCCTTTTCTTTCAGCACCGGATCAAGTATAACATCAATACGACTGAGGAAAAAACTGGCGACTGAGGTGATATGGTCAATGGGTTGTTTAGCAGTAACCCTGTCTTCCAGGCCGGAAAGATAAGCGTCAACAACCTCCTGGTAACGGGGCAAGCCAAACAGCAGGGTAATATTGATATTGATCCCATCGCTGATACATTTCCGGATAGCAGGTAAACCTTCTGCGGTCGCAGGAATTTTTATCATTACATTCTTGCGGTCAACAGCTTTCCATAATTCTGTCGCTTGTTTTATTGTTCCAGCAGTATCGTTAGCAAGAAGAGGTGAAACCTCAAGACTTACAAAACCATCGTTGCCGTTACTTTTTTCATATACGGTTTTGAAAAAATCAGCAGCACGTTGAATGTCTTTGATGGCAAGACCAAAGAAAATGGCTTCATTGTTTTTTTGCTGACGTGAAATCGTTTGTATGTCCCCGTCATAATCCGGGCTGTTGACGATGGCTTTTGCAAAGATTGACGGGTTGGAAGTAATGCCACTGACGCCGTCATCATCAATCAGCTTCTGCAAGCTCCCGGAATTCATGATCTCCCGGTCAAAGAAATCAAGCCAGATACTCTGACCGAAACCCTGAATGGTTTTTATTTTAGTGTGTTCCATAATATGATTGAGTTTTATTTTTTATTCAAATAGCCTGGTAGGAGATTTGATCAAACGAAAGTTTACACTACATATTTATTAAATTGCTTATTGTGAAAAAGGAATGGCACAACAATCGAGGCCAGCAAACCAAGAATAATAATAACCCCTGAGGATAAAAGCCTGAATTGGTGGTTTATCAGATCGTTATCGCTGCGGTGTACCCCCTGCATTTTCCAGGTGAGGAAACCTGTTATCAAAATAAAAACAATAATGTAAATCCACTCTCCATACCTGGAAGAAGCAAGAAAGCCATAAAACAGGAAGCCAATAACCAGGAAAACAAGATTGACACCAAAAATCAAGGTAGCGACGTTTATAATGTTTGATAAAGGATAGTTAAGAGATTCCACGAAAAACAAATCAAGGAACATTGTGAGGAGAGTACCAACTATCCCTGCAAAAACACAAGTCATTAAAGACCTGTAAAATATTGTTTTTTGAAAATCATTTTCCATAAAAGTGTGTTTTTAAAAGTGAATGAACAGGTTAACAATACCATATTACTCTTCCTGATTTTTAAAAAGTTCATTATCCCGGCTTACAATAAGTGTTTTAATAAATGAACTTCCGATGTCAAAGAGAGGGTTTTTATAGTAGATAAAGTATGCATCGTATTTGATAGTATAATTTGTTATATCTCCTGTATCTGACGGATCATCTGGTTGGTAAATCCCCATTCATTATCATACCA
>JAKFEJ010000619.1:0-9189 GCA_036675745.1 Chitinophagaceae bacterium
ATAAAACCTTTTTGCTGCCTTACATCTTCCGCTTCCCTTAATACATAAGAGCCGCTCAGCATAAATTTCCAGGGGCTGATCAGTTCATATTTATAAACAGGATTTTGCCCATCATTAAAAACATCGGAGGAAACCGTTTCTGTTCCGGGGTTGGTACGGTAATTTTCTGCGTTCACCGACATAGAAGCCCGGTATGAATCTTCAAAACTATACCAGGTAGGAGAGTGCACTGCAAGACCCAACCTTACAAATTCTACCGGCTTCATAATGATGCCCAACTTAGCGTTTATTCCTAATCCTTTTGTAGTAAAGGTTTCGGAAAGTTCGGAAAAGCTGAAATTATTATCAGTATTACCGGTAGCATCTTCTTCCCTGAAACTACTTTTTTTCTCATATTTCACTATGGGCAAACCAATTGATCCACCGATGTATAATTTATCATCCATATTGGCGGCATATCCAAATGCTAATTCTGTAATGCCACCGCTGGTTTCAATGGTATGTGACTGGTCAAGTAGAAAATCACCGCCATTTTTTAATTGATCAAACATAGAAAGGCTTACAATATCAGGGTTAGCATTATTTCCAAGTGTCGCTGTATCTATCAAATAAGAATACACCGCCATTCGTGTGCCCAGCGAAACAGTATTGCTGTTTAAAATAGCATCCAGCGACAATCCACTACCGGCAGCTTCAGCCGCATATTGTTCGGCATACGAACTAAAATCGTTTTTACCGGTATAATATATTTTGTTACTGAAATTAGCAGTACGGGTAATACCAAAGCTGATCGCTTTGCTGCTCCATCTTCCTGATCCTTTCCAGCCGGATACAATACCGCTGGTGCCCAGGTTAAAATATGAATCTTTATCATCGGCATTGGTTCCCCTGAAATTGCTTTTGTTTTTTAAAAAAGAAAAGCCGGGTGACAAAACGATCTCACTTGTTTTAAAAAAGCCGAGACCCGCAGGGTTAACGAATGTAGCGGAGATATCGCCACCTAATGAACCTATCGCTCCACCGACAGCATTGATCCTTGCGGTACCATTAGTAGGTTGCCAGGAATATTTTAAAACATCTTCAGGTATCTGTGCAAATAAAGAGCAGGACAACAAAGTAAATGCACTAATTAATAATTTTTTTTTCATGATTGGTTCTTTTTCAATTGTTGGGTAGATACAACAAGGGGGGATATAAGCCATAAAAATTATCGGGCAACTTATCTAAACCGCGATGATAATTTTTATGGCTTATACTATTTGGCAAAAAAGCAATAAAATTTTCAAATGAAACACTCAAGTGTAATATTCAAATACAGTTTCCCCCCCATGAAAAATCAGTTATACCCTTAATTATCTTGGCGGCCTGCTCACCCCACCTCCGCTACTACTACTACTGCTACTACTACTGCTTTTTGATGATGAGTTGCTGGATGAAGGAGTATAGGTTCGTGCAGGTGTTGAGTTATTGGAATTGGAGTTGTAATTGTTGTTTGAGTTGGAATTTGAAAAAACTTTCCTTACCGATTCGCCGAGTGAACTTCTATTGCTATTACTGTTGTTATAACGTGTATTGGTATTATTATAACTACTGCTTACTCTTCTGCCGCCAACTTGTGGGTTAACAACGTTACTGCTATTACTATAACTATTCGGATTGAACACTACAGCCCTGCTGGGAGGATTATAGGTTCTTGGGTTTTTAATAATGATTGCTCCCGGATAATAAGGGATACCGCCGTAATAAGGATTGTAAAAATTGTTCCAGGTATAATAGTTATTCCAGGGATTGTTCCAGCTACTATAATAGCCATAAGGGCTATAAGCATACGTGTTGTAAAAATAATAATCATCCAGCGCCGACCAACGATAACGATCTTGCAATCTCATCCGCAAAAAACGATCTTCATAATAATCGTCGGAGCCGCGATAATACCGGTCGTCCTGCTTTTCTACCCGTACATATTCTTCCTGCGGGCGGGTAGGAGAATAGTATACATCATCCGGTGTTTGGCCGGTTTTGTATGCGGTGGTGCAACTGCTGAAAGCGGCTGCTGTCAATGCCAGGAGAAGAATGGAGGGTTTCATGGCAAACGGTTTTATCAGTTTAAAGTTGAAGTTACTACTTTTGTGCGACTTTAGTTTTTCGAACGATTGTTTGTCCAAAGTTACAGCCATTATAAGTACAATATTGTATGACCGGCTGTTAATATAAACGTAAAGATTTGAGTAAAAAAGGGGCAAAAAAATAAACTATAAACACGAATAAGAAAATAATATGAGTAAAGAAATCACGTCAAGACAAGAAGACTACGCACAATGGTACAATGATCTGGTAATAAAAGGCAGCCTAGCGGACTATTCAGCCGTAAGGGGATGCATGGTTATAAAACCTTACGGATTCGCTCTCTGGGAAAATATGCGGGATGCATTGGATAAAATGTTTAAGGATACAGGACATGTAAATGCTTATTTTCCATTATTCATTCCTAAAAGTTTTTTAAGCAAGGAAGCTGCCCATGTGGAAGGCTTTGCAAAGGAATGTGCAGTGGTAACTCATTATCGTTTGAAAAATGATCCCAATGGCGGTGGTGTTATAGTTGATCCGGAAGCAAAGCTGGAAGAAGAGCTGATCGTTCGCCCTACCAGCGAAACAATAATCTGGAATTCATATAAGGACTGGATAAAATCGTATCGTGATCTTCCGTTGCTGATCAATCAATGGGCCAATGTAGTACGTTGGGAAATGAGGACAAGATTGTTTTTGCGTACAGCGGAGTTTTTATGGCAGGAAGGGCACACGGCTCATGCTACCAAAGAAGAAGCTGTAGAAGAAGCGGAAAAAATGCTGGAAGTATATGCCACATTTGTAGAAGAGTTTATGGCGTTACCCGTAATCCGTGGTGTAAAAACAGAGAGTGAACGTTTCGCCGGTGCTGAAGATACCTATTGTATTGAAGCGCTTATGCAGGATGGCAAAGCACTGCAGGCAGGTACTTCGCATTTCCTGGGACAAAATTTCGCCAAAGCATTTGATGTGAAATTTTCCAATAAAGAAAATCAATTAGAATATGTGTGGGCTACCAGTTGGGGGGTTAGCACAAGATTGGTAGGCGCATTGGTAATGGCGCATAGCGATGACGAGGGATTGATATTGCCGCCAAAAATCGCTCCGCTCCAGGTTGTCATTGTTCCTATTTATAAAGGCGATGAACAAAAAGCATTGATCGATGGGAAAGCGAAAGAGATCATGGGCAACCTTAAAAATTTGGGTGTACGGGTAAAATATGATGACAATGATAATAACAGGCCGGGATGGAAATTTGCTGAGCATGAAATGAAAGGAGTGCCCATTCGTCTTGCATTGGGTGCAAGAGACCTGGAAAAAAATGTAGTGGAATGTGCACGCCGTGATACAAAAGAAAAGAAAGTTGTAGGATTAGATGGCATTGCACAATACGTAGATGGTTTGTTGCTGGAAATACAACACAATATGTTCAATAAAGCAAAGGCTTATCAGCAGGAGCATATAACACCGGCCAATAACTGGGATGAATTTGAAAAACTCCTGGATGAAAAAACAGGGTTCATCTCTGCACATTGGGATGGCACAGCCGAAACAGAAGAAGCGATCAAGGAAAAAACAAAAGCAACCATTCGTTGCATACCATTGAATAATCAATTGGAAGAAGGGGAGTGTATTCTTAGTGGTAAGCCTTCAACACAAAGGGTGTTGTTTGCAAGAGCCTATTAAAATAGTATATCTTCTGTTTAATGCCGGAGCACAACTCCGGCATTTGCATATAATAAAATTTGCAGGGTTTATTCCGGCCTGTTATATTGCGATTCTTTTTAAAGCCCTGTTACATGATTATTTAATATCTTAAACAATCATTTTAACCAAATCAAATTTTATATGGAGGAGAATCAATCTTTTCTTGAACTGCAGGTAGACCAGGAAGCTTCTGCAAATATTACAGAAGCTTCCCGCTGGGGAAAGCTCCTGGCTACAATGGTACTTGTCGCTTTCGGGCTCATGTTCCTGATGTTTATATTGCTGTGGGACCGGTTAGCCGAACAATTTTTTACGTTAGAAGAAATGCAAGGCAGCGGCTCTGATATTCTTATGGTCAGTATAATTGTGGCATTTGTATTTGTCGGGGCTATTGTGGGTTTACTGATGAGCTTCCTTATCAAAGCCGCCAACCGCATTCGCAACGGTATCCGCAACAAGGATCAGATCCTGTTTAATAGCGGGTTGGCCAATTTAAAAAATTATTTTGCTATGTATGGGGTGTTGGGCATCCTGGGACTGCTGTTTTCCCTGATTGGATTATTAATCAAATAAATCTTTTTTTATGCACCAAGAGAATCAAACACACCTTTTTACTGATTTAGAATTTGATCGTACCGCGAAACAGTATATACGTTCTATGGCAAGTTGGGCGATGATAGTTGTAGTAGTAGCTGTTATCGGATACATAATAACCATTGCTCAATTATTTTCTGGCGAACAAAGAGTAGTTCAAAGATCAGAAGGTTTCGATTTCGGAGCCAGGTTATCAGGATCTGATACAACGTTCTCTATTATAGCGATTGTGATCGGGTTGCTGATCAATTTCTTCTTATATCGTTTTGCAAGCCAGGCACGCAATGGGATTGATGGATTAAACCAGGAGCAATTGAACAGGGGCTTTAATAGCCTGAAGACCTATTTTATGATAATGTCGGTAATTCTTATCGTCGTATTTGTCGTGGTATTACTGGCTGCTATCATGGTAACGATCAGATCTGTATAAGGTGAAGTAAAACGTTTGAAAGGACTGTTTTGCAGACCTGTTACATTATTTTACCGATAAATAATTGTAATCTTTCAGTAATATATCAAGAAATTCAAATGGAGATATCGTCGTGTCGATCTTCAGGTGAGCTTTTATTTTCTCGCTTGCCGACGCAGCCATATCCATATCCCCTTTTTTTCTTGCCGTTTCCAATATACTTTTTATAGCATTAATGTCGCGGTCGCTGAGTTGCATGATCTGTGGGAACGAAGGTGTATAACCGTCCGCCACTTCCTGGAAAATGGTTTCTTCTATACTGGATTGCCGGTTTGTTCTTATTAAAATTGTATGGGCCAGTATATCTCCTATCCGCTGTCCTTTTTTTGAAGAAACAACCAATACTATATCAGTAATTAAAAAACCCAATGCGCCTAACACTATAAAAGCCGTTTCCGGGTTTTGGAAATCGGGGCCGCTGGCTATAAAAAGTATAAGGGCTACTATCCATACATCTGAAACACGTAGAAGCCATCTTATGAGAAACTGGCTGATGCTTGCCCGGCCTCCATTTTCATTTACAACTCTGAGTGCCATGATCTTTTTGCCGATACTTTGGCCATTCATTGTTATTTCAAGAACAACATGATAAATAAAAATGGGCAAAAAAAGTAATATACCCAGCGCTTCGAGATTGTACCCGGCATCTGCATCCGTAAGGTCAGCACTTCTTGCAATGGATTTATAAAATTCCAATGCTATCCTGAAATAAAAATAATTGATAAGAATATCTATCAGCAAGGCTATAAGCCGCCTGTAAAATTCAGGAATTTCAAATTCAACATCAATATTAAATGAAGTAGGTACCTTGATTGCTGCCATCCTGGTCTGCGATATTACTTTAAGCAGGTAAATTATATTTTTTTTTGCATAACTTTTCTGATTTCTGCTTGTCATTTATTATTGCTCACAACCCTTGTATCCTGTACCCTGCACTTTGTTCTTTTTTCCAGGCATTAATTTTAAGTACCGTACTTTTATCTTATATAAAAAACAGTATTTTACAGGCTAAATAAAGTAATTGAGAGAAGCCCTTTTTATAAAGAAAAACCGGGATCGCTGGTTGAAAAACCAGCATATGCCGGCCGAAGATGCGGATGAAATGGCAAAAGACTTTACCCAACTGGTAGATGATTTGGCGTATGCCAAAACTTTTTATCCTTCCAGTAAAGTGACAAAGTATATCAACAGTGAAGCTTCGAAGATATACCTGAGCATTTATAAGAACCGCAAAGAAGAATCCAACAGGCTGATCGGTTTCTGGAAAAATGATCTGCCGTTGACGATCCGCAAACATCATAAAACTGTTTTATTTGCTTTCATCCTTTTTCTTATTTTCTTTAGCATTGGTTTTTTTGTTTCGCTGCAGGATGAAGGCGTAGCAAGAGGTTTTTTTGGTGACAAGTATGTAGATCAGACATTAGAAAATATAGAAAAAGGAAACCCTTTTGGTATTTATGAATCTGGCAATCCTATATTAAGCTGGTTGAACCTGATGATACACAATATCAGGGTGTCCTTACTCATGTTTGCGTCTGGTATTTTTGCAGGTATTCCCAGTTTGTATTTACTATCACAAAATGCTGCTATGGTTGGTATTTTCGATCAGTTCTTTGCAGCAAAAGGTCTGGGTATTCAATTCTTTCTTGTTGTGTTTGTTCATGGCACACTGGAGTTGACTGCAATCATCATTTCAGGTGCTGCGGGTTTGATACTGGGAAAAAGTTTTTTATTCCCCGGTACCATTAAGCGGATTGATGCACTAAAAAGCGGGGCGAAAGACGGTGTAAAAATCATGATCGGCCTGATGCCTGTATTTGCACTGGCCGCTTTTTTTGAAGGATTTATTACCCGTTTGTATAATGATATTTCTACTTTAACCACTATCGTTACTTCATTATCTGTTGTATTTGTTATCTGGTATTTTGTTATCTACCCGGTCCGGCTTGGACGAAAGATGACTGCACAACTTAATGCGGAGGAAGTATAAGTGCAGACTGCAATGAAAAAATATGACATCAGTATACCCCTGAAAAGGATTGGAATAATCATTCTTTTTCTTTTTCTGAATATATTTCTCCGGGCGCAACCTGTCCCGCAAGAGCGGGAGGAAAATGAATTACCTGATACGATTATAAAAGAATTGAAATATCAGCTTGATACGACAGCGCAAGCAGAATATCCGGCGGATACTGCAGCAGAGGATGACTATATTGACGAGAACGAGGACGACAAAACAGACAAGGAATATTTTTTGCGAAAAGAATTCACCGGCGGGTTAACGGATACACTGCAATTTCGCAGGTTGCCGGATAATACGGTAAAAGCTTTGCAGGAAGATAAAGCGTTCTGGTATGCGAATGAGACGTTTAAAAAAAGAGAAAAGAAAAAAGAGAGAACCAGTTTTACAGCGCATCCTTTTTTTCAAACTATATTATGGCTGATTATTGTTGCCGGGTTCGTCACTTTTCTTATTCTCTATCTCTACAACAGCAATGCATCTTTATTCAGAAAGAGCAGTACTATCGCAGATGAAGAAACGGATGCAGAGGCAAGTGATATATTCGCTATCAATTACCAGAAAGAAATTGACAAGGCGGTTGGGTTGAGTAATTACCGGCTGGCGGTGCGGCTTATGTTCCTGCGGCTTCTCCGCAATCTTTCAGATAGGAACATTATACAATACAAACAGGATAGTACCAATTTTGACTATATGATGCAGTTACATCCTACGGGAATGTATCCCGATTTTTCCAGGCTTGCCCGCAACTATGAGTATAGCTGGTATGGACAATTCGATATTGATAAAGAAAAATATTCCATTATAAAAAATGAGTTTGAAAATTTTGAACGCAAGTTGAAATAAGTGAAAAAGTCTATTCCATATATTCTTATTGGCCTGGTGTTAACCGCTATCGTTATTTTATTTTTTACCAGCGAAAATAAAAGAGCCCGCCGGTTTGATAGCCGTGTTACATTGCAGAAGCGGGATAAAATTCCTTACGGAACGTTTGTAGCTTATGAAGGGCTGAAAGAGATTTTTCCAAAGGCCAGTATAGTCGCTAATAAGCAGGAGCCGGGTTATTGGGACTCGCTTTCCAATTATGATACGGGCCAGGCATTGATCATCGTCTCAACCAATTTTAATGCAAGCGAGTATGAAATGAAAAAACTGATTCGCTTCATGGAAGAGGGCAATGATGTATTTATCAGCACCATGAATTTGTCTTATGAGGTGATGCAATTATTAAAATGTGATGTGAACGCCGCCGATGGATTAATGTATTATTTTGAGCAATCAGAAGGAACTGACCTGCTTTCTGTATCGTTAAATGAGCCACCTTTTCAAAAGCAGGCGGCTTATACCTACCCCGGGAAGCGATATGATTTTTATTTTCATAAAGTGGACACGACAGTAACGACCGTATTGGGATATGATAAGAATAAGAATCCCAATTTTATTCATCTCAAAGCGGGAGAGGGAAATCTGTATGTTCATTTAGCGCCTATGACTTTTAGTAATTATTTTTTATTGCATAAAAATAATATTGCTTATTATGAAAATGTGCTGTCTGTTATTTCTCCCAACACCACAAAAATAGTATGGGATGAATATTACAGCGGTAAAAGACAAAGACAGCAAAAAAGATCAAATTGGTTAAGTGGTTTTTTAAAACATGAAGCATTAAAATGGGCTTTGCTTACGGCTTTACTTGCATTATTGCTGTATGTGCTCCTTGAAATGAGAAGAAAGCAGCGGTATATCCCGGTTATTGCAAAACCAAAAAACGATTCGCTGGAGTTTGTAAAAACAATTGGAAGGTTGTATCATGATAAAGGCGATCATAAAAATTTAAGCAAAAAAATGTCCGCCTATTTCCTGGAACATGTACGCAGCCGGTATAAATTACCTACGTCTGAATTAAATGAAGAGTTTGAAAAAAATCTCCAGGTCAAAACGGGTGTAGAACAGCAGGAAATAAACAGCATCGTTTCTTTTATCAAACAATTAGATACTTTACATACAGTGAGTGATAAACAACTGGCATGGTTTCATAAACAATTAGAATCGTTTTATAAAAAAGCATAACCCCTTACAATTTTTCTCCTGAAAGGGAAGGCTCAAACACCGAAGCCTGGGAGTTGAAAAGGTTAAAGTAACGAAAGAAAAAAGTAATAAGTAACAATATGGAAGAGCAATTATTTCAGCCGCGGACTGATCTGACAGCCTTGAATGAAGCTGTACTGGCCATTCGCAGCGAGATCAAAAAAGTAATAGTAGGGCAGGATGAGATGGTGAAGTTGATAATAGCAGCTTTGCTGGCCGATGGACATGTGCTGATAGAAGGTGT
>JAKFEJ010000495.1:0-9137 GCA_036675745.1 Chitinophagaceae bacterium
GAATATCACAGTGCTTTTAAAGGGAAGGGCATGTCGTTTAAAGAAGTAAGAGAATATGCGGCAGGCGATGATATACGATTTATCGACTGGAATGTATCGGCAAGGTTTGGTCACCCGTTCAGTAAAGTATTTGAAGAAGAAAGGGAATTGACCGTTATGCTATTGGTTGATATCAGTGCCAGTTCTTTATTTGGGACCATTCATGCCAGGAAAAGGGATATTATTACAGAAATTGGCGCCGTACTGAGTTTCTCAGCTGTAAATAATTCAGATAAGATAGGAGCAATTTTTTATAGTGACAAAGTAGAGGCGTATATTCCACCCAAGAAAGGAAAACAGCATGCTTTATATATTGTGCGGGAATTATTAAGCAAAGAACCAAAAGGCAAAGGGACACAAGTAAGTTCGGCATTGCGATATTTTAATAATTCCACCAAGCAAAAAAGTATTGCTTTTATATTAAGCGATTTTTTAGATGCCAACTATGAAGATGCTTTGCGTATTGCCGGAAAAAAACATGATGTGATCGGCATTAAGATATATGATAAAATGGATATGGAATTGCCCAATGCAGGGTTATTGCAGGTACAGGATGCCGAATCAGGTGAGACAAAATGGATTGATAGTAGCAACGCATTTGTGCGCCAGAGTTACCAGCAGGAATTTTTTAATATAACAGCATACAGCACCCAAACATTTAAAAAAGCAGGCTGCGATCTGTTGCACGTACGAACCGGCGATGATTATGTAAAAGTATTGCAACGCTTTTTTCTTAGCCGCAAATAAATGACCATTTATCCTTTGATACAAGCCATGGATTTTGATTAAATGAGGAATAATTTTTTTTATAAAACTACTATAACTATTGTCGCTGTTTTTTTTGTTCTGTTTGCTGCAGCGCAAAGTAAAACTACCGTTAAAGCTACGATTGACAGATCGCAGATACTTATTGGTGAGCCTATCAGGTTGACTCTGGAAGCTGATATCCCCGAGCATGAAGCGATCCGCTTTTTTCAGTACGATTCTATTCCTCACTTTGAATTTTTAAATCGGGAGAAGATCGATACTTCTAATACGGGCAGCGGGACAGTTCTGACACAGATCGTCCGGATCACCAGCTTCGATTCGGGACACTGGGTGATTCCTGCTTTTCGATTTGGGGAAAACATTGTAACTGATACCCTGCCTGTTGATGTAGTTTTTTCTCCTTTTAATCCAGAACAGCCCTACCATGATACAAAAGACATTATTGAAGTGACTCCGGAAGAAGAAAAGAAAAAGGAGAGATGGTGGTATATAGTAGCCGGAGCTGTATTGTTATTATTATTGCTTATTTACTTCCTCCGGAAAAAGAAAAAAACAGTTATTGCTCCCGTTCACCAACCCATTGATCCCTATAAAGAGGCGATAGAACAATTGGAAAAATTGCAAAGAGAAAAACCTGAAGCAAAGCAATACTATTCAAGACTGGTAGATATTTTCAGGGAATATATTGCGGCCAAAAAAGGTATTCACTCTTTACAAGCTACTACATATGATTTAGTTGGCCAATTGAAAAACCTGGGTCTGCCTCAGTTTGAAGAACTGTCCCGGTCATTAAGCTTAAGTGATTTTGTAAAATTTGCAAAATATATTCCTTCGGCAGAAGATGATAAAGATACATTCACTGTAATTTTTAAATCTATTCAACAAATAGAACAGCAGCAATAATGCTATACGACTGGATCAAAAATATTGATTTTGCTTATCCTGAAAATTTCATATTGTTCGGGCTTGTACCTTTATTGATATGGTGGTATTTAAAAAAGTATAACAGCAAACAGGCTGCTATCAAAGTTTCTGCTTTGAAGCCTTTTCGTGTATCAACCGCCAAAAACTATTTTCGTCATGCGCCATTTATTTTGCGGGTGCTCGCAGTTTCAGCATTGATTGTAGCATTGGCGAGACCACAAAAAAGAAATGATCAGCAGCAAACGCTTGGTGAAGGTATTGACATTGTCTTGTGCATGGATGTAAGTGGTAGCATGGGTTCAAGGGATATTTTACCATCCCGTATGGAAGTAGCAAAAGAAGTAGCTGTGAATTTTGTACTTAGCCGCCCTGTTGACAGGATAGGCCTTGTTATTTTTTCCGGCGAAAGTTTTTCTCAGGTTCCAATAACGACCGACAGGAATACATTAGTCGCTCAGATTCAATCTCTGGAAAGCCGGCGATATTTAAAAGACGGGACAGTGATTGGAGAAGGATTGGCTACTGCTGTTGATCGTTTGTCAAAGAGCGATGCAAAAAGCAGGGTGATCATTTTATTAACAGATGGAAAAGAAGATGCTCCGGATACAAGGCTTATTGATCCGTTAACTGCGTTGGAAATTGCTAAAGCAAAAGGAGTAAAAGTTTATTCAATAGGTATGGGGGCAGTTGCCTCCAACATTGTAGAGATAACTGACCAGGAGATCCGGCAAAAAAAACCGGCAATGGATTTTTTAGATGAGGGCCTGCTTCGCAGAATCGCTGAAGAAACGGGTGGCCGTTATTTCCGGGCCAGGGATAAAGAAGGCTTGCAGAATATTTATAACCAGATTGATCAACTGGAAAAGTCTAAAGTTGAAATTACTTCCTATAAGCGGTATGAAGAATTGTTTTTGCCCCTTGCATTAGCGGCCCTGGCTTTTTTGTTTTTAGAAATATTGCTCCGCTATACGATTCTAAGAAGGTTTCCCTGATAAATCTTGTATTTATTCCTGCCAATTAGTTTCAGTAGCTTAATCAGCCTAATCCTGATCCCTTAGTATTATTCGTGTCATTCGTGTTTATTCCTGAAATTCGTGGCTTATGAGAGCAACTGTTTACAAATCGACCGGGAGCTGGTACACTGTTAAGGATGATGCAGGCCAGTGGCACAATGCCCGTATGAAAGGTATTTTTAAAATAGATAACATTACTAGCACCAATCCTGTTGCCGTAGGCGATGCAGTAGAAGTGGAAGTAGAAGATGAGGCGGAAAAGACAGCTATGATCACTGAAATCCATCCCCGCAATAATTATATCAACCGTCAATCGCCGCGGCAAAAACATCAGCATCATATTGTCGCTTCCAACCTTGATCAATCGTTATTGGTAGCCACATTAAAAGAACCAAGAACATCGCAGGGTTTTATTGACCGTTTTTTAGTTGCTTCAGAAATGTTCCATGTAAAAGCCTTGATTGCTTTTAATAAATCCGATCTTTTTAAAAAGAAGGAACAGGAAAAGTTTGAACAGATGAAAGAAATGTATGAGTCAGTTGGCTACAAGGTTTTTTTAACGAGCACAAAAGAAAATACCGGCATTGAAGAATTGAAAAAAGAGCTGAAAGATAAAACCACGCTTATCAGCGGACATAGTGGTGTAGGTAAATCATCTTTGCTTAATGTCATTTTCCCCGATATGAATTTAAAGACGCAGGAAATAAGTGGCTGGAGCGGCAAAGGACAACATACTACTACGTTTGCCGAGATGTTTGATTTGTCATTCGGTGGAAGGATCATTGATACGCCAGGTATGCGGGAGTTTGGTTTAGTGGATATTTCCAAACAGGAAATATCACATTATTTTCCTGAAATGCGGGTAAGGATCAATGATTGTCAATTCAACAACTGCCTGCATGTAAACGAGCCGGGCTGTGCTATTAAAGAAGCCGTTGCAAATGGTGAGATCAGTGAAGACAGGTATGTTAGCTATGTCAGTATTATGGAGTCTATTGAAGAAAAAAGTTATTAAACCCCCTGTCCCCCTAAAGGGGGAACTTAGGTCGAAAATGTTTGTTTGTAGCGCTTCCTCTCAAAGAAAAACGACAAATACCAGTAAGCATTTTTGTTAGGCAGGGGCTGTGAGTTGGTGGCTTCCCCTATCGGGGGAAGTCGGAAGGGGGCCGCAAGGGCTGTGTGATGGTGGCCTTCCCTTTAGGGATAACCAAAGGTTAGGAACGCAGTTCGGGGAAGGTTTTTTTACGCTATATTCTTTAATGTTCCGTTAAACAATTTCCCCTCCAGGATATTTGCCAATTCAACTACTGCAAGGTTTTCTTTTGGCAAGGCGGAACGGGTTTTGGTCGGGTGAACAGATATCCCGTTATAAATATTGTAATGTAATGTAAGAGGATGTCCTTTGTATTTAAAATCCCAGTTAATGGAATCAAATTCATCTTCCTTATTCAAAAATTTAATACGGAGATCTTCGTTGATGATACCAGCTACATGGTAGAAGAGATTTAAGCCACCATCATCAGCAAGAATGGCTTCAGTACATCCAAGGGTAGTTCGTAAAGTGAGACTCATAGTAAAGTTTTTTAGGGTTTAATGGTTTTACTATAAGACTTGGATCAGGATAAAAAGGCTGCTCAGGCCTATGTTAACTTTTAAATTTTTTTGCTTTCCGGGCAGCTTTTTCAGCAGCAGGATCGCCAGATGCTAATTTTTCAGCGCCAATATTCTTGCCATTTGTAGGACAACCATATTTTGGCTTGAACATATTGCAAGATGCCAGGATCAGCAAAAAGCTTAATAGCATCGTTATCGTCAAAATTTTTTTCATACGTGATCAGGTATAATGATAAACGAATGTAGAAACTATAAATTGCTTCTAATATAGTAAAAATACGGTGTGAAGGAATCTAAGTTTTAAAGTTTTGAAGTTCAGCCAGTAGGCTCACCAATAAATTTTAGAACTCAAAAAATTATAAATCTTCCCCTTTATACCACCCCGCATACTTAATATAGTTATCAGCGATCCTGTTAATCTCTCCATGGATCAATTCCTGCGAAATAGCCTTAATTTTTTTAGCCGGTACACCCGCATAAATACTTCCTGCTTCGCAGATCGTATTTTCCAGCACTACCGCCCCGGCTGCAATGATCGTATTACTATTTACGATAACATTATCCATAACGATTGCACCCATTCCTATCAACACATTGTCGTGTACAGTACAGCCATGAACTATCGCATGATGACCAATCGATACATTGTCGCCAATAGTTGTGCCATATTTCTGGTAAGTGCAATGAATGCAGGCTCCGTCCTGTACATTCACTTTATTACCCATTTTTATAAAATTGACATCGCCCCTCACTACCGCATTGAACCATATACTGCAATCATTACCCATAATTACATCGCCGGTAATGGTAGCATTGGGAGCAATAAAACAATTGTTTCCAATCTGGGGGTGTTTGTCTAGTACAGGTAGTATTACAGGCATGTGGATGATTTTATAGTTTATGTTTTGTTGTTTTTGGTTACCAACTTTTGTTTTTTATGGCATCGTCTGTTGCTACGCTCAGTTCAGGGTTCTGTTCGCTACTGAGCGAAGTCGGAATATCAGCAACCCACCCCGGTCGTTTAAATTTTATATAGTCTTAGTTCGTTCCTCCAGAGAGGGGAAGGGTCATTGCAAATTATAGAAATTCTTTGCGCCTTTGCGTGCCTTTGCGTTCTTTGTGCGAAATAATTTCTTTATTGATGAACCAAAGGGAACTTTTTCTAAAACATGTTGCTCAGACTTCGCTTGCACCACTGGCCCTGGAAATAGTTCGGGCGGAAGGATCCCTATTGTATAATGCAGAAGGGAAAGAATATATTGACCTCATTGGCGGCATCAGCGTAGCCAACACAGGTCATCGTCATCCCAAAGTTATAGAAGCCATACAAAAACAACTGGATGCCTACCTGCACATCATGGTCTATGGAGAATTTGTAGAAACGCCACAGGTACAATATGCCAAATTGCTGACGGATTATCTTCCTGCATCGCTCAACTCCGTTTATTATACCAACTCCGGTGCTGAAGCAGTAGAAGGTGCCATGAAACTGGCTAAAAGAGTAACAAACAGAACGCAGATCATTGCTTTCAATAATTCTTATCATGGTTCTACTCAAGGAGCTCTAAGTATTATTGGTGATGAATACTGGCGCAATGCTTTTCGTCCTTTATTACCTGATGTGCTGCACCTGGACTACGGATCGGACAAAGTGTTTGAATTTATAACCAAACAAACAGCCTGTGTTATTGCTGAAACAGTACAAGCCGAAGCAGGAATTATTGCCCCCTCAAAAGAATGGATGCAGGCTTTACAAAAGAAATGTACGGAAACCGGAACCCTTTTAATTCTTGATGAAATACAAACCGGCTTTGGCCGTACCGGAAAGCTCTGGGGCTTTGAACATTTCGATATTGTCCCGGATATTATTTTATTGGGCAAAGCTTTAGGCGGTGGTATGCCGCTTGGTGCTTTTATTGCGGATAAAAAACTGATGGATGCTTTTACTGACAATCCTGTGCTGGGTCATCTTACAACTTTCGGCGGACACCCGGTTTGTTGTGCAGCGGGCATGGCTGCTATGAAGGCTTTGTTGGAAGAAGGAATGCTGGATGCCGTTCAGCAAAAAGAAAAATTATTCCGCTCCTTATTAATACATCTCAAAATAAAAGCTGTCCGGTCGTTTGGTTTATGGCTGGCAATAGAGTTTGATTCTTTTGAAACTAATAAAAAAATTATTGATGCCTGCATTGAGTCAGGTGTATTTACTGATTGGTTTTTATTTGCACCTCATTGCCTGCGTATATCCCCCCCGCTAATTATTGATGAGTATCAAATAAAGAAAGCGGCTTCGCTAATTCTCCGTTCGCTTGAATAAAAATAGCAGAAGCAGCACCCGGAATTTTCCTGCCCGATACGGTGGCTCAGAAAAAACATTAACTTCATAAGGAAAAAAACAATATATGCCTATCTATATGGACGTTCACATTGTTCCCGGTGTAAAAGCCAGGAATGTGGCTGAGGCTCACCGCATGGACCTGCTCCACCAGCAGGAATTTGGCTGCAACTGTATGACCTATTGGATTGATGAAGGTAGAGAAAGTATATTTTGTTTGATAGAAGCCCCCACTAAGGAGGCAGTAGAAGAAATGCACAGCAAGGCCCACGGGTTGATCCCGAATAAAATAATAGAGGTCAGCAGTACTATTGTAGAATCTTTTCTTGGTAGAATTTATGACCCTGCTGATGCACAAACCACCGATGAAGGACTGAAAATTTTCAGCGATCCATCTTTTCGTATTCTGCTGTTAACAAAGACAACAGACCCGGTTTTATTGCAGTATAACCTGGGTATAGAAAAAGCAAATGAATTATTAAACAGTCATAATAATATTATCCGCAAACAACTGGCCCTGCACGGGGGAAATGAGGTGGAACACGGGGGCAACGGGTTTATTATTTCCTTTACTTCGGCAGTCAGGGCTGTTTCCTGCGTTTTAGCCATTCAAAATGAAATGCAGGATGCCGGCCCAGACGCCATTGGATTTAAAATGAGCCTCAATGCGGGTGAACCAGTTGAAAAAAGCAACAAATTGTTTGGTGATGCCATCCAATTAGGACAGCACCTGTGCGACATTGCCAAATATCTCCAGGTCACCATGGCTTCTTCCGTAAAAGAATTGGTATCTAAAGATTATTTTAAAAAAGGGAATCATTTTGTGACGCTGGCGCCGCAGGATGAAGCCGTGCTTGAATTATTGTACAACACGCTGGAAGAAAACTGGCAGAACCCGGATTTTGATGTGGATGACTATTGCCAGGTCATGGCCATGAGTAAATCACAACTCTACCGGAAAAGCATTGCATTAACAGGGTTGTCTCCTAACATACTTTTAAAAGAGTTCAGGCTGGATAAAGCAAAAGAGCTAATGAAGAAACAGTTTCATAATATATCACAGGTAACATTTGACTCAGGATTTACCAGCCCTTCATATTTCACCAAATGTTTTAAAAAGAAATATGGCCTGCTGCCGATGAGCTACGTTGAACTACTGCACTAAATCATACTCTCTTTTGCTGGTTTAATTTTGCTATTTATTGAACGATTTGTTTTATATCCTTTGCTATTTATTGAACGATTTGTTATAGCCTGCCGGTGGTTGTCGTTTTTATCTTTAAGTCATCTTTAATCATTAAAAAAACGACGTATGAAACCGACACTTAACCGAAGCATTTTACTGATCGCCATCCTGTTTTTTATGGGCTATCACCTTCAGGCGCAAACCGCAACAGCAAACCATTCAAAAACTACAAAAGCCACTGAAATGAAGACTTATCTTATTGAGAGGGAAATTCCTGGTGCCGGCAAATTAACTGCTGAAGATTTAAAAGGAATTTCCCAAAAATCTTGTACCGTACTCAAAGAAATGGGTCCCCGCATTCAATGGGTGCAGAGCTATGTAACGGGCAATAAAATATTCTGTATTTACAAGTCTGAAAATGAAGAACTGATCAGGGAACATGCCAAAAAAGGCGGCTTCCCAGCTAATTCCATTACCGAAATTTCTTCCGTCATTAGCCCCGCAACTGCCAATTAGCTATTCAGTGCCAGCTACCCTATTTACTGATCTGCTTCCCTGGGTTGACTATTATTTATTTATTCATTAAAACACAAAAAATGAAAATTTTTTTTAGTGACGCCCTGCGCCACTCCAGGCAATCTTTTGCCCCACCCCGCCTATTTTCAGGCATAGTACTGATTTTTGTTTCCATGATGCCGGCTGCTTTTTTATTGGCCGGATGCCAAAAACAAATGGGAACTGAAATGCAAAAAGAACAACAACCGGAATCATTTGCAAGGAGTAGTAATGCAACTATGCCGGGAGCGGAATTTATGAATATGTATAGCGGCCTCAGCTCCCAAACTTCGTGGGAGCTACAGCAAGCCCGTGCAGCTACAGCAAGATACCGTAACATTAAAAATGCGCTGAAAGATGGCTATGTAGATATAGAAGTTGATGTAGAGCACATGGGCCACCATTTTTTAAAAGGTGCATTACTTGACGCAACATTTGATTTCAGGCAGCCTGAGATTCTGGTGTATAACAAAAATGATGCAGGCGAACAGGAACTGGTAGCCCTGGAGTATGCAGCTCCGTTAACCGCCAATCCACCATCAGGATATTCTGGTAATAGCGATGAGTGGACGATTTATGAGAATGCATTATGGACGTTGCATGCATGGGTGTGGGCTTATAACCCCGATGGCGTTTTTAGTCCTACCAACCCATTAGTGCATCTGCATTAAGGATCGAATCAACATTTGGTTCTGAATAGCCA
>JAKFEJ010000283.1:0-9051 GCA_036675745.1 Chitinophagaceae bacterium
TACCTCTTGTGAAAAGAACCAGGAGTTAACCGGTTTAAAAAGATTATGAGGATATTCGCAGTTCACTAAATACAGCAGTTAGCTGTACTGAATATGCATCCGAAGAATCTTTCTATCGCTGATTTTACTTATTCACTTCCTGAAAACAAAATAGCCAACTATCCCCTTGCTGAAAGAGATGCTTCTAAACTACTTGTATATAAAGAAGGTAACATTACAGAAGATACCTATAAAAATATTGCTTCGCATATTCCTGAAAATTCATTACTGATATTTAACGATACCAAAGTAGTAGAAGCAAGATTACTTTTTCAAAAACCAACCGGTGGCGTTATTGAAATATTTTGTTTAGAACCGCATGAACAATACACAGACATTACAACAGCAATGTTGCAACAGGGTAAAGTATTATGGCAATGCCTTGTAGGTGGCGCTTCCAAATGGAAACACGGACAAGTGCTCAAAAAAATCGTTTATGCCTTTAACAAAGAAATAATACTACAGGCAGTTTATACAGAAAAAAGGACCGACAGTTTTGTTATTGAGCTATCCTGGTCTGAAAAAGAAATGAGCTTTGCCGAACTCTTGCATCATGCCGGAGCTATTCCTTTACCTCCTTATATTAAACGAAAAGCAGAAACAAGTGACAGCGAACGATACCAGACAATCTATGCTCATTTTGATGGCTCTGTAGCTGCGCCAACAGCCGGTCTCCATTTTACGGATGCTATTTTTAATACACTAAAAGAAAAAAATATTCTGACTGATTTTGTAACTCTTCATGTCGGTGCTGGCACTTTTAAACCAGTCAAAAGTGAAACGATGGAACAGCACGAAATGCATGCAGAGTTTATTGATGTAACTAAAGAAACGATTGAAAAAATTATTGAACACCTTGACAAAACCATCATTCCTGTTGGCACGACGTCGATGCGTACTATTGAAAGCTTGTACTGGCTTGGAGTGAAAGCCCGGAAGGCGGAACCCGATAGCTATCGGGTCCGTTCCGTCCTGACTGAACCGGAACAGAGTTCCGGTCTCCAACTTCAACAATGGGAAGCTTATGATATAGCTGAGCAAAATATCCCGTCGGCTGAGGCATTACAATCATTATTAAGTTGGATGGAAAAAAATAAAACAGAAAGGTTGATAACAAAAACACGGATCATTATTGCACCAGGTTACAAACCACGGATTGCAAAAGCATTGATAACAAATTTTCATCAGCCGCAATCTACTTTATTGTTATTGGTCGCTGCATTAATCGGAAGGGATTGGAGAAAAGTATACGATCATGCTTTACAAAATGATTTTCGTTTCCTGAGTTATGGCGATGGCTGCCTGTTATGGGTAAAGCCCAATTGAGCATTGAGAATTGAACATTTCTTCTCTCAGGAAAAGAGTGTTTCAAAACTCTTCAGGCTTTTTTCAATGGCAGATCAATAATAAATATGCTCCCTCTTCCCAGCACACTATCAACTTTTATATCTCCCCCCTGTGCTTCCACAACTGTTTTTACATAACTAAGTCCCAGGCCAAATCCTTTTACATTATGAAGATTGCCGGTATGGGCCCGGTAAAATCTTTCAAATACTCTTTTCACTGTTTCCTTGTTCATGCCGATGCCATTATCCTCTACACGAACGGTCAGATTCCTGCCATTTGATTGTGTATTTATTTTCAATAAAAGCGGTGTATTTTCTTTAGCGTATTTTACAGCATTATCAATAAGGTTGTTGATCATATTGGAAAAGTGAACTTCATCTGCTGTAACAAGGTCATTAGCTGCACTCAACAGCAATTCAGCCTTTCCTCCTTTCTCCTGTAATTGCAAAGCGAAATTATCTACTACATCTTTGATGATCTCGTGTACATGGAGAGGTTGCATATTCAACTCAAGTTCCTGCTTTTCTAACTGTGATGCTTTCAGGATAGTTTCTACCTGGCGGTTCATACGCTGGTTTTCTTCTTTGATGATAGCGCTGAAATAATTCATCTTACCCCTGTCCTGCAATACTTTCTCATTCTTCATCGCATCTACCGCCAATGAGATCGTTGCAATAGGCGTTTTGAATTCATGGGTCATATTATTAATGAAATCATTTTTGATCTCACCCAATTTTTTCTGGCGAAGCATCGTACGAACGGTCAGGTAAAAAGCAGTAATAATAATAATTGTAAAAAGAATGGAGGTAAGAATGCGCAACCGGAGTTCTTTTACTGCAGCCTCTTTCCAATCCAGTGCCACCACCATCAGGGTTTCATCAAGAGCAAGATTTTCGGCTGCCGAACCACTAGGCGCATACAATGGATACGCAGTTGAGAAATTAGTAACACTGTCCTCGTATTCTGTAAGAAAATTTCTTGACCGCAGCTCTATAGTACCATAAGAACCTGTCCGTGAACTTATAGTCGCCAGCATAAACTCGAATTCAACTTTATCCAATTCGAGGGAATTAAACGCCTTCTTTATTTTGTCTTGCAATTCGGTTGCTGTAAATCGTTTACCTATCGTAACAGGTCTCAGAAACTCCATGGTAAATTCATCCTGGAATATCGTATTGGCTGAACCAATCTTACTGCTCAAATAATTCCCTTTGTATTGAGCCAGTTCTTCTCCCACAATCGTCACGGCCCGTTCTACTTTTCCCTTTATCTGTTCTTGTTTCAGCAATATCATATTTTTCAACCAGGATATCTGAATGAAGATGATCCCTATCAATGAAACCGTTATAAGTAAAGTGATGATGGTAAAGGTTCGCTTCACGGAAAAAGAAATTGTTTAAACTGAAAGATAAAAGGTTTTTATCAACAATGTCAATCCGGCAAAAATACTGCTGAATGAGGCATTTATCCCTGTTTAATGGTCGCTGCTCTTATTTTTAACGTGGCTTTAAAAGAACCCGCCTGGGAAGTTGAATCCCGGAGCATTTTTCTTTTTTCAAAAGGGAGTTTTTTAAAAAAAATTAATGTCCTAACTTGAAGTATGGTTGAACCGGGCCCTGGTATATTATTAATTGCAGACCCCTTTCTCAAAGACCCTAATTTTTTGAGAACTGTTGTATTTCTTTGCGAACATCGGGAAGAAGGCAGTTTTGGATTTGTGCTTAACAGGAAATACGAAAACACCCTGGATGAACTGATACCTGATGTTGAGGGTTTCAAACTCCCTGTATTTTATGGCGGCCCGGTACAAATGGATACGATCCATTTTCTTCATCAATATCCTGAAGATATTCCCGGGGGAGAAGAAGTGATGAAAGGAATATACTGGGGCGGCGATTTTGTGAAAGCTGTTGAAATGATCAAAAGCGGAGAGATGGATTTTAAAAAAATCCGTTTTTATATCGGCTATTCCGGTTGGGGCAATGGACAACTGAAGGAAGAACTGAAGGAAAAATCATGGCTCACTGTGAAGGCAAACCGCAAACTGATCTTTCAGACAAGCGCCGAAGAAATATGGAAAGAATCCCTTAAACATTTAGGAGGAGATTATGAAATGATGATCCATTTTCCGACTGATCCTCAATTGAATTAATGTTACCGGTTACCAGTTTCAGGTTTCCGGTTACACCCCGCATTGAGGACAAGTTGTGCTAATTGGTTAGTTTTGATTTGCAAACTAATTATTTAAACTTGCTGCTCCTTTTCTCATTTTGCAACGTTGCAACGTAAAATCACATGTTGAAAACAAAACATACACACTATGAAACGAATTTACCTGAGCCTCGTATTAAGTTTATCAATTTTTCTTTCTTCCTGCGATTCATTAAAACAAATAGCTTCACAAATCGGTCTTTCTGAATTTGAAATGGCAGCTGGTCTCAAAGACGCTTTGTCACAAGGTCTCTTCAGAGGGTTTAATGCATTTGCCGACCCTAGCGGTAATCCATTGGTACGTTTTGCTTTTCCCGGTGATGCCGCTAAAATTGAAAAGACTTTGAAAGATATCGGAATGGATAAAGTAGTAGACCAGGTGACTACGAAATTTACCCGGGCTATGTCATCAGCGGTAACAGCGGCGAAACCGATCTTTCTCAATTCGGTTAAAAAAATGTCTATCCGTGATGCTGCCGGTATTTTAGTAACGGATAATACACATGCCGCTACTGATTATTTTAAATCAACGATGTCACCCGAATTGATGACTGCTTTCCGCCCGATAGTTGACAGCACAGTAAAAACGGAAGGCGCCAATAAAGAGTGGACCAATCTTGTTACTATTTATAATAAGATCCCCTTTATCAATAAACCATTAGAAACTAATCTTACTGATTTTGTAGCCGCCCGTGCTATTGATGCCATGTTTGTTTCCGTAGCGCAGGAAGAAGAAAATATCCGGACCAAATATGAGTTTCGTAAAACGGATATGATGAAAAAAGCATTTGCCTATGCAGATGAACAGCTGAAGAAAAGAAAACAGCAACAAAACTAAATTCCATATACAAGAAAGAAGCAAAGAACTGTTTGATCTATAAATTATCTATAAAGGCCGTTTTATGAAAGACGACCTTTTCTTTTTGCAACTATTAAATTTACCAGGAGCACAACTATCAATATCACCAGTCCAAAAAATTCACGGGTATCCTCTATCCAGGGCGTGGAGGCTTTCATAGTGGCAGCGATATTTTCAGCATCATGTTTTTGCATCCAATCCAACACGCCATTTTCAGTAAAAAAGAAATACAAGGCATAACCCGCAAAGATGACTATACCGAACAGGTATGCTTTTGGATAAAATTGATTTCGAAAAGCAAGCCAGCAAAGTATAGCTCCATATAAATAAATCGGAATCCAGATATACGGATCAGGATCGTTGTATTGAAGTCCGGCAGAGATTAAAAACAAGATGCAGAAAAGTATGTTGAATATTTTCATATTTAAATATACAAAGTACTTCAGAAATAAGCGAATGCACTATTTATCAAAATAAATTTGCTGCCGAAAAAAAATAATTTTATCTCTGCTAATCCTTTATAAATCTTTCACCCCCAAAAGACAATAATGTTTTTACAAAATATTTTCTCATTTTATATTCTAATTGTTTTACCGCTTGCTTCGCTGATATTGTGCGTAAAAAATAATTATATCAATAGCGGCACATTTATTTTACTACTTTTCTTATATATCTTCCTTTCTCATTCTTTTATCTGTTGGATCAGATTAGTTCAAAGTAAGAAAATCAGCAAGCAGGATATATGGAAGAACTTTATTCCATTCTGGAACGATAAATACTGGACATTTCTTTTTTTCAATAAATAAAAATGTGGGACTTGTAATCCCGCATTTTTATTTGCTACGAAACATACAAAAGCCCCCTCAATAAATTGAGAGGGCTATGAACAGTTTTCACAATCCGGATAGGCTGGTTTTTCGCCAGTCTATTTATACTGCCCCTCTTAAGCATTTACTCAGTGGAAGGGGTAATTATAATCAGGCAGTTTCTACCGGCACTGCTCCTTCGGCCAATACAGTTACTTTATTGTTGAGCACTTCAACAAATCCGCCCTGTATATCGAAGTATGCAAAATGATTTTGTTTATCCTTTAAAATTTTTACACGACCAGCTTTCAAGGCACTAACCAACGGCGCATGTTTCTCCAGCACTTCAAAGCTCCCGCTAATTCCCGGCATTTGTACGCCGTAAACCTCACCGCTGTATATTTTTTTTTCTGGTGTTAATATTTCTAAGTTCATAAAACCCCCTCTGACTCCCCCTAAAGGGTGAGAACCACCCACAGCCCTAAGAGCAGCAAGCGTACTATTGTTTTTAAAATGTTGATCAAAGAACCGAACGTTGAAGAGTGCGACGCAACGAAGATGACATGAAAAACAAATGCTGGTTACACAACAAACAACTAACTACTATAAAGAACTATCAAACAAATAATGACTAACCGACCTAAGTCACCCCTTTAGGGGGACAGGGGGTTTCTTATCCCTGCGCCTGCGCAGTCAGTTTCTTACCTTTCTCAATAGCATCATCAATACTTCCTACCAGGTTGAAAGCCGCTTCCGGCAAATCATCCACTTCGCCATCCATGATCATATTAAAACCACGGATCGTTTCTTCAATGGGTACAAGCACTCCTTTCAAACCGGTAAAGGCTTCCGCTACGTGGAAGGGCTGGGAAAGGAAACGTTGCACCTTTCTTGCACGGGCTACGGTCATTTTATCTTCATCGCTCAACTCATCCAAACCAAGGATAGCGATAATATCCTGTAATTCTTTATAACGCTGTAAGATCAATTTCACACGGTTAGCGCAATCATAGTGAAGATCGCCTACGATCTTGGGTGTAAGGATTCGGGAAGTAGAGTCCAAAGGATCTACGGCAGGATAGATACCAAGATCGGCAATTTTACGACTCAAAACTGTTGTTGCATCTAAGTGTGCAAAAGTTGTGGCTGGAGCCGGGTCAGTTAAGTCATCCGCTGGTACGTAAACCGCCTGAACCGATGTGATCGAACCGTTTTTTGTAGAAGTGATGCGTTCCTGCATCAATCCCATTTCAGTTGCCAGTGTAGGTTGATAACCCACCGCTGAAGGCATACGACCCAGCAGGGCTGATACCTCGGAACCCGCCTGGGTAAAACGGAAGATATTATCAACGAAGAACAGGATATCACGTCCTTTTCCTTCACCATCACCATCACGATAGTATTCGGCAATAGTCAGACCCGATAAGGCAACCCTTGCACGGGCACCCGGAGGTTCATTCATCTGTCCGAAAACGAATGTAGCTTTTGATTCAGCCAGTTCTTTCATATCCACTTTGCTCAGGTCCCATCCACCTTCTTCCATGCTATGTTTGAAAGCATCGCCATATTTCATGATGCCCGCTTCGATCATTTCACGCATCAGGTCATTTCCTTCACGGGTTCTTTCTCCCACACCGGCAAATACAGATACACCGGCATAAGCTTTTGCAATATTGTTGATCAGCTCCTGGATCAATACGGTTTTACCCACACCAGCACCACCAAACAAACCAATCTTACCACCTTTGGAATAAGGCTCGATCAGGTCAATAACTTTAATGCCTGTAAATAATATCTCGGCAGAAGTGCTCAGGTTTTCGAACGCAGGCGGTTTACTATGGATAGGCCGGGCATTTACTTTGGAAACAGCTGGCAACCCATCAATCGGATCACCGGTAACATTGAACAGACGGCCTTTGATAGCTTCACCAACAGGCATGGCAATGGCTATACCGGTATCTACTACCTCCATACCCCGAACCAAACCTTCAGTTCCATCCATCGCAATGGTACGGACACTATCTTCACCCAGGTGCTGCTGCACTTCCAAAACAAGGGTTTCGCCATTTTCTCTTTTCAGTTCCAATGCATTATAGATATCGGGAAGGGTGCCATCAAACTGCACATCAATGACCGCACCGATGATTTGTTTTACTTTACCTGTATTTGCCATATTATATAAAGGTGAGTGTTATTTTGGCCGCAAAGGTAAGGGTGGCCATCTGATTTACAATATGAAAAATAAAGGTTTTTCTTATAGTGGAAAGTTGGTGAAAACCGGTGCTTAGAGCCTGCTTTACAGAACCCACCCGCTATCCTTTAAGGCTTATCCGGACCGGGTTTATAAGTGCCCGATTATCAGTTAGGGTCTTTCACTTTCCTAAAACAAACCATTCTTCAAATAAATCAACCTCTTCCAAAATCACCTCTTCTTTATAAGGCAATAAACTTTATCTTTCATATGTATGTTTTTTTAACCATGTGAAATTCGAAAATAATTATCCCGGTTAGCGATAAACATCATCATGGCTTATTTTATTTAAACCAAAAACCATCATTTATGAAACGATTATTGATAGCCTTACCGGCTATTTTGCTATTCTCCTGCGCCAGTAATGATAAAAAAGAAGAAGCTCCCCGTGATGTAAAGCAGTACAGCATTGAACAATTTTACAAAAGCACCCAGGTAGGCGGGGGCTCTATTTCGTCCGATGATAGCAAATTGCTGGTGAGCAGCAATGAAAGCGGTATTTATAATGCCTATGAAATTGATATTGCCAGTGGTCAAAAGAAAGCCCTGACAAATTCTTCCAAAGAATCAGTTTTTGCCAATGACTACGTTCCGGGCACTGCCAATTTTATTTACAACTCTGATAAAGGTGGTAATGAAAATGATCATCTTTTTTTGCAAAAAACAGATAGCACCGTAAAAGACCTGACTCCCGGGGAAAAAGAAAAAGCAAGCTTCTGGGGCTGGAGCCGGGATAATAAATTTCTTTATTATACTTCTAATAAACGGGACCCCCGCTTTTTTGACCTGTATAAAATGGATACCTCTACCTGGACACCGATACTGGTTTACAAAAATGAAAGCGGCTACGATGTAAATGCGATCTCTGATGATGAGCAGTATATGGCACTCGTGCAACCCATCACTACTTCTTCTTCTAATTTATACCTGCTGAACCAGCAAACCAGGCAATTGAAAAAACTGAACAGCGATAGCATTGAAAGCAATAATGGCCCGCTGCAGTTTTCATTGGACAATAAATCCCTGTATTATACTACCGATGAAGGAAGCGAATACCAGCATGTAATGAAATATGATGTAGCATCAGGCAGCAAAGAAAAATTTTATGATGCCAAATGGGATGTAATGTATATGTACACATCCTTTAATGAAAAATATCGCGTAGTAGGGGTAAACGAAGACGGTCGTAACAAACTTTACATTTTTGATCATAAAACAGGAAATGCCATTGATTTTCCTAAGATAGAAAATGGCGATGTGCAGGCCGTCAATATTTCACGCAGTGAAAATAAGATGAGGCTTTCCATCGGCGATGGCAAATCACCCAATAATATTTATGTGTATGATTTTGGTACCAAAGAATTGAAAAAATTAACCAATACGCTTGCTCCTGAAATAGATGGCAACGATCTTGTATCAGCGGAAGTAGTGCGTTACAAATCTTTTGATGGCCTGGAAATACCTGCCATCTATTATAAACCACAGCAGGCCGGTAAAGACAAAAAAGTGCCCGCCCTGGTATGGGTGCATGGTGGCCC
>JAKFEJ010000601.1:0-9027 GCA_036675745.1 Chitinophagaceae bacterium
TTAGGTATTCCATCAATAGAAAATGGTATGATCAGATGAAAGCAAGAACGAGAAATTTATTAAAAAGAAGCGAATAGAAAATAGAATGAAGAAACAACTAGCAAGCTCCGTTATATTTTGTTTTTCTTTTATCTTGGGTATAGCTCGGCAGAAAGGCGAAATGCCGGTTGCTTTTCCCGGCGCAGAAGGTTTTGGAAAATATACTACCGGTGGCCGTGGCGGCAAAGTGTACATTGTAAGTAACCTCAACGACAACGGACCCGGCAGTCTTCGTGAAGCAGCGGTGGCAAAAGGGAAACGCATCATTGTGTTTGCTGTGTCAGGCACTATACATCTTGAATCAAAAATTTCTATCAAAGGAGATGTTACCATCGCCGGCCAAACCGCTCCCGGCGATGGAATTTGTTTGGCCGATCAGCCGGTAAGTTTGGGCGGCGATAATATTATCATCCGGTATTTGCGTTTTCGAATGGGTGATAAATACCAGAAAGGCGGAATGGTGGACGGCAATGGCGGTGATGATGCATTTAGCGGTAGCAGGAAAAAAAATATCATCATCGATCATTGCAGTATGAGTTGGAGTACCGACGAAGTTTTTTCCGTATATGCTGGCGACAGCACCACATTACAATGGAACATCATTGCAGAGCCTCTTAACTATTCTTATCATTTTGAAACCGGCGATAAGGATTACGAGCATCATGGTTATGGGGGCATCTGGGGTGGTAGCCATTTATCAGCACATCATAATTTGTTTGCCCATTGTGTTAGTCGCAATCCAAGATTTAATGGTACAAGACTAGGCGCTACGCAGGAGTTTGCTGATTTCAGAAATAATGTGATTTATAACTGGGGTCATAATAATGTGTATGGTGGCGAAGCCGGTAATTATAATATCGTAAACAATTATTACAAGTACGGGCCATCTACCAGCAAAGCTGTCCGCTACAGGATAGCAAATCCATCGAGGACGGCAACAATTGGTTTTGGTCAATGGTTTGTCAATGGAAATTATGTGGATGAAGCAAACGATGTTTCAAAAAATAACTGGTTGGGGATCCATATGCCAAAAGAAGGAACAGAAGCTGACAAGAAAGCATTGGTACAGGATAAAGCATTTGCGGCGGAATCGATTCCTGTACAAACAGCTATTGAAGCTTATGAAGCGGTGGTGAAACAGGGTGGCGCCAGTTTTAGAAGAGATACGATGGATGAAAGAATTATTAATGACGTAAAAAACAGAACCGGGAGGATCATTGACGTACAGGGCGGTTTTCCGCATGGCACCGGATATGAATTAACAACGAACGCCTGGCCGGCATTGAAATCATTACCTGCTCCTCCGGATACTGATAAAGATGGTATGCCTGATGAGTGGGAAAAAAAGAATGGATTGAATCCAACTGATGCAACTGATGCAAAAAAGGAGACATTGCATAAGTTTTATACTAACATAGAAGTTTATATCAATTCCCTGGTGAAATGAAAAAGATGTTATTAATTCTGCTGGCGGCTTCGGTTCTGGCTTTTTCCTTACCCGAAAAGAAGAAAATAAAAATTTTTCTTGTAGGAGATTCAACCATTGCCATCAAGGGAAAAAAGACATTTCCGGAAACCGGCTGGGGTATGCCCTTTGTTTATTTCTGGGATTCTACTGTAATGGTAGTCAATAAAGCAAAGAACGGAAGAAGTACTAAGTCATTTATCAACGAAGGGCTTTGGCAATCCATTATGGATGAGGCGGACCACGGTGATTACATATTTATACAGTTCGGTCATAACGATGAGGTTCCGACTAAAAAATCTTATACAACCGAAGATGAATTCAGAAATAACTTAATTAAATATATCCGTGAGTCAAGAAATAAAAGCGCCACCCCTGTTTTACTAACCCCCGTAGCAAGGAGAAAATTTGATTCAACAGGTCATATTGTAGGCACACATGATCTGTATTCAAAAATTGTAAGAGATGTTGCAAAGACGGAGAATGTTCCGTTGATTGACCTGGATAAAGAAAGTCAGCAACTCTACCAGCAAATGGGTGTGGAGTTTTCAAAATTGTTATTCCTGCAATTAAAGCCGGGCGAACATCCCAACTACCCGGAGGGGAAAGACGACAACACTCATTTCAATGAACTGGGCGCAAGGCTTGTTGCGCAAATTGTTTTAAAAGAAATAAAAGAATTGAACCTGGAATTGGCAAACAGAATCGTTAAACCATCAATGAAAAAATAGCCCTTTCCTTTAGAGAGAATTGAAAATAATATTCGCAATGAAAAAGATAGTAAGTGCAGCATTCGTCATTTTCTTTATGGGGAGTTTATTTGCCCAGACTTCAAATCCACAGCAATACAAGTATATTTTTACCGTGGCAAAGGATGGTAGCGGTGATTATAAGTTCATACAGGATGCCATTGACGCCATGAGGGTTTTTCCTTTAGAGCCTATTACCCTGTATATTAAAAATGGTGTGTACAACGAAAAAATAGAGTTACCGGCGAATAACACGGATGTAAGCTTTATTGGAGAAAGTGTAGAAAAAACGATCATTACATTTAATGATTATTCAGGAAGAGGGAAAACAAATACGTTCACTTCTTACACGGCAAAAATTTCAGGCAATCGTTTTGTAGCGGAGAACATCACTTTTGTAAATGCTGCCGGGCCAGTTGGCCAGGCATTGGCATTGTATGTAGATGCAGATAAAGCGGTATTTAAAAATTGCCGCTTTCTTGGTAACCAGGACACCATCTTTGCTGCCGGAGAAAATGCAAGGCAATTATTTCTCAACTGTTTCATTGAAGGAACAACTGATTTTATTTTTGGTCCATCCACCGCTGTATTTCAAAACTGTATCATTAGGGCTAAATCCAATTCTTATATAACGGCTGCCAATACAACTGAAGGAAAAAAGTTTGGTTTTGTTTTCCTCGATTGTAAAATAGTCACTGATTCATCGGTGAATAAACTTTATTTGGGAAGACCCTGGCGTTCATTTTCCAAAACGGTTTTTATTCGTTGTGAAATGCCAAAGCAAATAGCTCCTGAAGGATGGAATAATTGGGGCAATCCTGAAAATGAAAAGACAGTCTTTTATGCAGAATATAAAAATACCGGGGAAGGTGCTGATTATTCGCAACGGGTTAAATGGTCCAAACAGTTAACAGAAAAGGAAGCGAAAGACTATACGTTTGAAAATATTTTTTTAACAACAAATTCTACTATTACTACAGGAACCGATTGGTTTCAGAAAATCAGGTCAAAACCATTTGAATGGCCTTCAAAGCAGAGTAAATGATAAAATTTTTTTTCTTATTATGGGTTATGACCGGAGCTATAGCCAGGGCAGACTCGCAAGAGTTTATTCCCTTATGGCCAGAAGGAAACAAGCCCAATGCTAATGGGAAAAAAATAACTGATAGTTTATTCAATGAAAGAATATGGCGGGTAGCAACACCGGGCATATATAGTTTTGTTGTACCAAAATCAGAGAACAAAGGAACAGCCGTATTGATCTGCCCGGGCGGTGGGTACGAACGATTATCTTATTTGTATAATGGATTCAATTTGGCTAAGTGGTACAATAGTATTGGCATAAATGCTTTTGTGCTTATCTATCGTTTACCTCATCAACAGGATCTGAAGCAAAGGCAACTCGCCTCACTACAGGATGCACAAAGGGCTATGAGGCTTATCAGGGACAATGCATCAAAATGGAATATCAAAACAGATAAAATAGGAGTGATGGGCGTATCAGCCGGCGGGCATGTAGCCAGTACACTGGGTACTCATTTCGAAGACGTATCTTCTGTCAATGATCACCTGGATACATTCAGTTACCGTGCAAATTTTATGATATTACTTTCACCTGTTATCAGCATGGGTAAATATGCCCATCCCGGAAGCAAAAAATATTTCATCGGCCCCGACAGCACAAAGCAGATGATAGAAAGATATTCTAATGAATTGCAGGTTTCGTCTGCTACGCCACCCACATTTATAGTACATGCGTTAAATGACAGTTCGGTTAAAGTACAAAACAGTCTTTTTTTCTATAATGCTTTAATTGATAAGAACGTGAATGCCAGCATACATATATTTCCACATGGCGGGCATGGCATAAGGTTGGATGATAATCCCGGCTCTACTGATCTATGGATGAATTTGCTGGAACTATGGTTGAAAGAAACAGGATTTGCAGCATCAATACCTTTTAAATAAACCCCATTAACTGGATATAGAAAAAATAAGAATGAGTATGTACCGGAACCGGATAAATTTGTTAATCGTATTCATTTCTTTTTCAAATGCCCTGGTAGCACAACGAAACAACAAGTATGATTTTATAGTTGCTAAAGACGGTAGTGGGCATTTCAGCACTATCCAGGCAGCCATCAATGCAGTGCCTGATCTGAGGAAAAATGAAACAACCATTTTTATTAAGAAAGGAACGTATAAAGAAAAATTGGTACTGGCGGAATCGAAGAATGCTGTTCGTTTTATTGGTGAGCATGTAGATAGTGTAATTCTTACGTATGATGATTATGCAAGCAAGAAAAATATTTTTGGTGAAGAAATGGGAACATCGGGTTCTTCCTCTTTCTATATATATGGGCGGGATTTTTCAGCGGAAAATATCAGCTTTCAAAATAGTGCCGGACCTGTAGGACAGGCAGTGGCTGTTTGGGCCGGGGGTGACAGAACAAAATTTACGAATTGTAAATTTCTCGGTTTCCAGGATACGTTATACACCTTCGGCAAAGGAGGAGCCAGCCGCCAGTATTATAAAAATTGTTATATAGAAGGTACTACTGATTTTATCTTCGGTTCGTCTACCGCGGTTTTTGATAGCTGCGAAATTTTTTGCAAAAAAGGAGGCCAGTATTTTACTGCCGCTTCTACGCCCGATACAGCCGGATTCGGTTATGTTTTTTTTAATTGTAAAATAACCGGCGATACACCCCATTCATTTTACCTGGGCAGGCCCTGGCGGCCTTTTGCAAAAACTGTTTTTATTCAATGTGATTTAGGCGATCTGATCAGGCCGGAAGGTTGGCATAACTGGAATAAACCTGATGCCGAAAAAACAACTTTCTATGCTGAATATAAAAACACAGGAAAAGGAGCTGCTATCAGCAAACGTGTAAAATGGAGTCACCAGTTAACGAATGAACAGGCAAGGGAATATACCCTGCAAAATATTTTTGTAAACTGGGATCCCAATAAAGATGAATGACCCTTTCATCTTTATTTTTTAAATACTACTCTTATTTTGCCAACTATTCATCAAAATTAGCCGGAACGGAAATTAGGCTATGTTTTTTAAGGTCAATGGTTTAAAAACTTATATCTTTTCGGTTTATGGCCAGTTCAAACGTTTGCGTTATATGAATCAATCAAAAAAGTATCTTCTGCCTTTCATTCTTGTTACAAGTTTGTTTTTTCTATGGGCATTCCTGCATAATATCAATCCAATATTGATCCCGCATTTAAAAAAGGCTTGCCAGCTAACTGATACGCAGTCTGCCTTTATAGATACGGCGGTTTATTTAGCATATTTTTCTATAGCACTACCCGCAGGTTGGATGATGCATAAGTACGGTTATAAGAAAGGTATTTTGGTTGGTTTATTATTATATGGTTTGGGCGCATTGTTGTTTATTCCAGCGGCAACAACCCGTGACTATTCTATTTTTTTGGCGGGTTTATTTGTAATGGCAGCCGGTGCTACTTTTTTAGAAACAGTAGCCAATCCATATATCACCAAATTGGGCGATGAAAAAACAGCGACACAAAGATTGAATTTAGCGCAGTCATTTAATGGAGTGGGAGCTTTTATCGCCCCTATTATCGGCGGACAAATTATATTATCGGGTATTGAACATACGGAAAAAGAATTGCAGCAAATGACACCGGGGGATTTAAGCGAATATTTAAACTTTGAAGCATCTACGGTTAAAATTCCTTACCTGGTCATTGGCGCCGTAGTATTATTATTGCTTGCAATATTTTTCTTTTCAAAATTGCCCGAGATAAAAGATGAGAATGGCAGCGCAGCTTCTAAATTTTCTTTTAAAGTATTCCGGCATGTACATTTAAAATGGGCTGTCATCGCACAGTTTTTTTATGTAGGCGCACAGGTTTGTGTAGGAAGTTTTTTTATCCGGTATTCAAAATATGTAAATGATGTGCCGGAAAAAATTGCAGCCAACTGGTGGTTTATTGCTATGGTAGGATTTATGCTGGGTCGCTTTTCAGGAACTTTTTTGATGAAATATATTAAGCCAGCCAGGCTGCTGGCTGTTTATTCAATCGTTAATATTTTGTTGCTGGTCGTTGCTATTATATTCAAAGGAACGATAGCCGTGTATGCTGTCATGCTGATTCCTTTCTTTATGTCTATCATGTTCCCAACTATATTTGCAATGGGTATTTCCGGCCTGGGTGAGGAAGCAAAGATCGGTTCTTCTTTTCTTGTAATGTCAATAGTTGGGGGAGCGATATTTCCGTTGGCGATGGGACAAATATCTGATGCGACCGGCGGTAATATACAATTAGCCTATGTTGTACCCATTGTATGTTTTGCGATAGTAGGATACTTCGCCTGGCGATTTAGAAATTTATTTACTGACAATACAACAACAGCTCATTAAATGAACAAAAGATATTGCCTGGCATTGGACCTGAAAGATGATGCAGGATTGATTGCTGAATACGAAACATATCATAAAGAAATATGGCCGGAAATAAAAAAAAGTATTACCGGCGCCGGTATTGTGCAAATGGAAATATATCGGTTTGCCAACCGGTTATTCATGATCATGGAAGTAAACGATAAGTTTAGCTTTGCAAAAAAAGGAGAAGCTGATACAGGAAATCCAAAAGTACAGGAGTGGGAGCAACTGATGTGGAAATATCAACAGGCTATTCCTGGCAGTAAACCCGGAGAAAAATGGGTACTGATGAATAAAATATTTTCATTGACTGAATAAAAAGATAAAATGTTCGATTTAACAGGAAAGACAGCGATTGTAACAGGAGGCGGAAGCGGTATTGGCAAGGCTATTGCGCAATTATTCTCAAGACAGGGAGCGCAGGTTTATATCCTGGATTTTGATGAAAAAGCCGCGGAAACTGTAGTCAGTGAGATCAAAGAAAAAGATGGGAATGCTTCGGCTGTAAAATGCGATGTAAGCAATCAACAACTGGTAAATGATATTATAAAATTGATCGTATCAAAACATGCAACAGTTGATATTCTTGTCAACAATGCGGGAGTGGCTCATGTTGGGAATGTAGAAAACACCTGCGAAGAAGACTTTATCCGGTTGTTTAATGTAAATGTAAAAGGCGCTTATAATTTGTTGCATGCTGTTATTCCATTTATGAAAGAAAAAGGCGGCGCTATTCTCAATATTGCGTCTATCGCCTCTTCAGTGGGCATACCCGATCGCTTTGCTTATTCAATGACAAAAGGTGCGATGGTCGGCATGACCTTATCAACTGCGAAGGATTATATCAATTATAAGATCCGTTGTAATTGCATTTCTCCCGCCCGTGTGCATACTCCGTTTGTTGATGGGTTTATTGCAAAAAATTATCCGGGTAAGGAAAAAGAGATGTTTGAAAAATTGTCAAAAACCCAGCCTATCGGACGTATGGCACAGCCGGAAGAGATCGCTAATCTTGTATTGTATTTGTGTAGTGATGAAGCGTCTTTTATTACTGGTTGCGATTATCCAATTGATGGGGGGTTTACTAAATTGAATAATTAAAGCCTCCCAAACCCTCCGAAGGAGGGCTTACCAAGGCACAGACCCGCACGATCAATTAGTTCTTTTAAAAATGAAAAAGCTGAAATTATTTAATAGTGTTTACTTGAATTTTTATCATTAACAATTAAAAAAAGACTTTTCTCCTATTAGGGTCTGTGCCAGGATGGCCTCCCCTAACGGGGGAGGTCGGGAGGGGGCCATGAAACTAATACGATTTGGAGAAGCCGGAAAAGAAAAACCCGGTGTTTGTATAGACGGTGAATGCTATGATGTATCCGGATTTATACAAGATTATGACGAACGTTTTTTTGCAAACGGAGGCATACCTCATCTGTTATGGATGGTGGAACAAAACAAAAGCATATTGCGAAAAGTACCTGCAGGCATACGTTTAGGATCACCTGTAGCAAGACCATCTAAAATTGTTTGTATTGGTTTGAACTACGCCGATCACGCAAAAGAAACGGGAGCTGCACTGCCATCTGAACCGGTTATATTCATGAAATCAACTACGTCTTTGGTTGGTCCTTATGATAATATCATAATCCCGAAAAATTCTGTAAAAACTGATTGGGAAGTGGAGTTGGCTGTAGTAGTAGGAAAAAAAGCAAGCTATGTGGAAGAAGCTGAAGCGATGGAATATGTAGCCGGTTATTGCCTGCATAATGATGTAAGTGAAAGAGAATTTCAGTTAGAAAGAAATGGAACGTGGGATAAAGGAAAAGGTTGTGATACGTTTGCCCCGGTAGGCCCCTGGCTGGTGACCAAAGACGAAGTGAAGGATATTGATAACGTAAAGCTGTGGTTGAAAGTAAATGATAAACTGATGCAGGATGGCTCAACGGCTAACTTTGTTTTCAAAATTCCTTTTCTTATTTCTTACGTAAGTCAATTTATGACGCTGTTGCCAGGAGACATTATTTCAACAGGTACGCCTGCAGGTGTAGGTTTAGGCTTTAATCCACCTGTATATTTAAAGCCCGGCGATATTGTTGAATTAGGAATTGATGGTTTGGGAACATCCAAACAAACTTGTGTAGCTTATGCCCCCGCTCATGCCCCCATCCCCTAAAGGGGTGTTCAGATGCTTTCGTCTCGCACAGGAATATTTTAAACATAGGGTCTGTAAATAAAATGGAAGAAACTGATATAATAAAGACTTTTCCACCCCCCCCTTTAGGGGATGGGGGCGTCGTCATTGATTCACATGTTCATTTCTGGAAGTATGATAAGAAAAGAGATGCATGGATCA
>JAKFEJ010000712.1:0-9010 GCA_036675745.1 Chitinophagaceae bacterium
TGCAGTAAGAAGCGGAAGAGCTTTGTATGCGGGTATCTCCAACTACAAAGCATCTGAAGCAAAAAGAGCTATTGAAATTTTAAAACAATTAGGAACACCCTGTTTGATTCACCAGCCAAAATATTCCATGTTTGAAAGATGGGTAGAAGATGCATCCCAGCCGGATAATCACAACTTGCTGGATGTATTGGAAGAAAATGGTGTAGGTTGTATTCCTTTTTCGCCATTGGCACAGGGTATGCTTACCAATAAATATTTAAAAGGAATACCTGAAGATTCAAGAGCTGCTAAAGCCCACGGATTTTTGAAAATAGCTGAAATAACGGAAGAAAGATTGCAGCAGATCAGGGCTTTGAATGAAGTGGCAAAACAGCGTAATCAATCATTGGCGCAAATGGCATTGGCCTGGCTGATGAAGGATAAACGTATTACAACTGTATTAATAGGCGCCAGTTCAGTGGCACAGTTGGATGATAACCTGGGTTGTTTGGAAAATCTTGAATTTACCGGTGAGGAATTGAATAGTATTGAGAAGGTGCTGAAGAGTTGATTTCAATAGTCCATACCCAAACTGATTGCTTTTTTAATGACTATGCCATTTTGAAAATATGTCCCAACTGCTTTTTCATTTTGTACTATTTCGTTTTTTTATCAAAAAGCCGGTTAATAATTAATGAACTATTTCATTTATTCTTTTTTGTAATTCCTGAATCCGTTTTATTAGTTTGTCAAAGTTTAGTGGATCCCCGTAAATCATATTCTGGATCATTGCCTGATAATCCTTTTCCCATTCTTTGATTACTGTGTCAGGCGGAATGATTTTTATTTTACTTGGTACGTGGTTGGAATAGTCAAGTCCTCGTAATGGATTAAACTTTTCTCTGTGTGTTACTATGCCTTTATATAATTCTGTGTCCTTGATGGCGGCCTTTCCATGTTCTGTGTCCATCAATTTTTCCAAATCGTACAAGTGTCTCGATAATCTGTCAATACGAATTTTCGCAGTGTCCTGCGAAAACTCCTCGTGTAATAAAAATATCTTCTCTAAAAAAGTTCTTTGCGGTAAAACAGTCAAAATATTGAATGGTTCATTTGCAAATGCCTGGTCTGGAAATGCAGCACTAAGAATTGAATTAATTTCTCTGTTTTCAGTTGGTTCCATCAATGAACGGGAACTTACTTCTATTAAACCCTTTGGGGTAAGTAATTAGATTTGTCAAATGCAGAATTGTAGTGAATTTCAATTACCTGAGGGTCTTTATCAGAATCTATTAGCGGTTGAGCATTTAGCTTGCATTCATTAATGATTTCCCATTGGGTAAACTGCTTCGTTAAATCTTCTAAGAAAGTGGTCGAGATAAATTTGCAGGATATTTTTCGCAAGTTTTTGATTTGGCTTTTGCTGATGTCACCTTCAAAGCCAAAGAATTTTTTGTCTATGGCTAAATCAATATCCTCTGAAAACCTTTCGATTAAATTCCAGCCCTTACTCAATGATGTGCCACCCTTGAAAATAATATTTGGAGAATACTCCAATATAAAAGAAGCCTTTAATGCTAACGTTACCCACCAATCTTTTTCAATAGCTATTGCAGGTAACCCTGTATTATTACTGGCCTGATTGAGAATTTCAATTTGTCTTTGTTTCGATATTTTTAACCACGCTGTATTCAACTGTTTCTTTTATATTTTTTATTAGCCAGTTGGAACCCGCAAGCTCATTTCATATTACTTTGTCGCACTCATTAATATTTTATTTATCCAGGCCGGTGCAAGTTTGGCGTCATGCAGGATAATTTCTTTTTTTTCCTTTTTGAGAACAGTAAGCAACTTTTTTAAGACATCATCTTCAATTTTATCCTGGCCTATGCTTTTTAATGCCTGAATAACCAGTCCGCTTATTTCGCCCTTTACCAATAAGTTTTTTGGGCTTGTTTTTTTAAAGGTGATGGTTCGTTTTCCTATCTTAATACTTCTTGCCGCCCCATCGGTTAAGAAAACAACTTTTAAAGGGATTTGGGTTGAAAGACCCAATTTGTTTAATGCCTGAACTCCTGTCGGAATAATTCTTGCCCGGTCCCTTTTAGCAATAGCAATAGCTATTTGTTCTGCGGAAGGATACAATACTCCCAGATCTTTATCCTTCTTTGGGTATAAGTAAATACCGTGAGCCAAACGAATAAGCATATCTTTTTCTCTAAGCCTGAACAAGGCTTTGTTTATGCTCTCTGGCGTGCCTGAATCTAAAAAATCATCTGCAAAGAGGATGCTTTCTTTTTGCAGGCTTTTCAGTTTTTCTACCACCTTATGTTCAACAACAGTTCTTTCCATTAAATTAAATTCGTCCGAAATTTAGTAAATATTTCGGACAAGGAGAAATTGAGCACTATGGTAAATGGTGGAATGGCTAATCGCAACTTCGGTTGGTATTCGCCTGATTAGTTTATAATAATCAGCAATATCATAAACTAAAACACCATGACCATCATATTCAAAATAATTCCGGATACCCATTTCTGCCACATATAAATATAGTTTTATATTTTCCTTTGCATGAGATGGATCAGGACAAATAGAATATCAGATATTACCCACCAGCCCCTTCCTGTTATCCGGATTGTTCTTAGAATTTTCGGCCACACTGTTAATAAAAGAAACAGAAACTTTACTGTCTTCAAATGCGCAGGTTATTTTATCACCATGCATAGCATCAACGAATCTTGCATTCAATTGCAATGTCTTTTCATCAATCCAGGTTGCAGTCCCCGCAATTTTTGAAGGCACATGTATGCGACCGGCAACAGGAAACACATAAAGGTTTTTATTCTTATTGGTGATCCATTTTTGCCAGCCAAATTTTATGGCATGTTTACCTGTTGCTGTTTTTACAGAAAGCGTACAGGCTTCATTGCTGAAATCAAATTGAATGTTGCTTGCATTATATTGATTTTGCCCCAGCTTAAAATTTTTACCACTATATTTTGAAGAAGCAGTTGGCGTAGCCATTCCGGTTGCAACAGGTAGTACAAGATCTTTTAATTCTCTTTGCAATGTGGCAAATGCTGTTGGGTCTTCGGTTAATGGAGTTGCTTTCATGGCCGGCAATAATGCATCATATATGGTAGTCATACTTTTTTGCATATCCCAGCTTTCGCTGGTTACTGCAAGCACTGCATCGTGTTGCGGCATTACAAAACAAAATTGTCCGAATGCCCCATCGCCTCTATAAAAACCGGGCTTGCATCTCCAGAACTGATAACCATATCCCTGGCTCCAGTCGCTGTCTCCGGCGTTGGATGTTGTTTGTGCACTGCTTGCATCATTCACCCAACTTTCAGTTAAGAGTTCATTGCCTTCCCATTTTCCTTTTTGCAGGTACAGTTGCCCAAACCTGGCAATGTCTTCAGTACTTATCCGTAAACCCCAGCCTGCGATACTAAGCCCTTGTGGCGACTCTTCCCAATCATAACCTTCAATACCCAGCGGTTTAAATAATCTTGCTGATAAAAACTTTTTTAAATTCTTCCCGGTTATTTTATGAACGATGGCCCCGCACATGTAAGTAGCGCCGCTGTTGTATAAAAAGTGGGTGCCTGGTTTATGTTCAACCGGCAATGATAGAAATGTTTTTGTCCACGCATCCCTGCCTTCTCTCATTGTTGAGGTAGTATCTTTTGCATGGCCCGTATTCATCGTAAGCAGATGTTTTATTTTCATCTGCTTTAAATTATCATCAATAGTAGCCGGCAATTCATCCGGAAAATATTTTATTACTAAATCTTCCACACTCAGTTTGCCATCTTTAACTAACATGCCAATGGCAGTACTTGTAAAACTTTTTGAAAGGGAATATAAAGTGTGTTTGTAATCAGCCGCAAATGGCTGCCACCATGCTTCTGACACCACTTGTCCATGCCGCACCAGCATAAAACTATGCCAGTCAATTTTCGATTCTTTAATTGCTTTTAAAAGATTACTGATAGCTGCTGAAGAAATTCCCTGCGATTCAGGAGTTGAGCGTGGCAGAGAGGTTAATGTTTTCCAATCATTCAAATGAAAATCGCCAAATGAATGGATGCCTGGTAAAAAACTTAAACCCAGGCTGGCTACTCCGGTATTTTTTATAAAATTTCTTCTGCTGTTATTCATAAAATTTATTTATAAAATCTTCCTATCAACGGGTTCTCTACAATTGCTTTTTTCATTTCCTGTACATTTATTCTTCCCTGTTTTCCATAAACTATTTTGCCACCCGGTTCTACAAGGATCGTGTATGGTAATGCTCCCGGCCAATTGGGATCAATAGCTTCAATCAGCTTGTATTTGTCATCTGTATTAAAGATGTAATTTTTGCCGGATGCTTCAGTTTTTTTCAAAAACTTCAACGCTTTATCTTTTTGCGGTGGGTTATCAGTACTGATGGTTATAAATTCAAAATCTCTTTCCCGGTACATCCTGTTAATGGTTATAAAATCGGGGAACTCTGTAACACAGGGACCGCACCAGGTAGCCCATACATTTATCAGCCGCAGCTTGTCAGAATTGTTTTTCAATAGATCTTTGATTCCCGTTTCATCTATCGTTTCCAGGTCAACAGGTTCCTGTGCCCATTTCTCCTTGTATTCACTCAGCCAATTTTCTTTGCTTGCCCACTTGATGGAGCAACCGAAAACTTTTGTTGTTTTGGTGGTCACTTTTTTGTTTGCGATCAGCTCGTCCAATGCAGCACGGGTATCATGTGTCCGGGGCGTCTTCGTTGGATTTTCCACATCATCTATTCGTCCCTGGAAACGGAGTTTGCGTTCTTTATCAAAAATAAAAATATGTGGAGTAGCAACCGGGCCATAGGCCTTTGATGTGTTTTGCGTTTTTCCATCATATAAGTAAGGAAAATTATATTTCTTTTGTCTGTGCCGGATTTTCATTTCTTTATAAGTATCTCCCATATCGCTGTATCCTAATTCATCTAAGCGAACAGCATTAGGATCGTTCGGTGAGATAGCCACGACCTGTACACCCTTATTTTTATAATCATCCGCAAGTTTTATAACGCGGTCCTCATAAGCCTGTGCTGTGGGGCAGTGGTTACAGGTAAAAAGAACAACAAGAATTTTTGCTTTTGCAAAACTTGCCAGCGAATACAATTTGCCATCCGTCCCCGGCAATTTAAAATCAGGAGCCTTAGCGCCAATAGCAAGTGTTGCAGGGTCGTCAGCATCATGTTTTCCTGAAAAGGAAAATAAAAAAAGTACTGCAAGAAATAATGCAGAAAATCTCATAGACAACTTTTTGTGATAAAAACAATCGTTGTACAAAGTGGAAATTAAAGCTAAGATTATTCTTCCTGAACAACATCAAACTTAGTGATACATTTTTTACAATTAGTGATATTTAAAAGACTGCTTTGATTTGGAAAGAAAATTTGAATTAACTTATCACCTGGTGAAATATAGATGGGGTTTTTGGAGAACTTTGATGAATAAGTATATAATCTTTTCGGTCAACTAATACATTTTGCTATGCGATTGCTTTTGCTCGTTACCATCCTGCAAATGGTATTATTTACTATGGCACAAAATCCTGTCGGAATTTTTACCACTCACTCCGATATAGGAAATCCTAAGATAAAAGGTGATGCTATTTATAGCCCTGCTGACCAAACTTATAATCTCAGGGCCGGTGGTTATAATATTTGGTTTGGCCGCGACGAATTTCATTATGCCTACAATAAGATCAAAGGTGATTTTATTTTAACGGCTAATTTTAAGATGCCTGGCAAAGGTGTTGACCCGCATCGTAAGATAGGGTGGATGATACGGGCCAATGATGGCGATGATGCTGCGCACATGACTGCTACCGTGCACGGTGATGGTATGGTAGCCATGCAGTGGCGGCGCATGCGGGGAGCACACATGAGAGATCCGCAGGATGAAATTTTTACAAAAAAGACGGCAACTGAAATTGTGCAGCTCGAACGGATCGGCAAAACATTTATCATGCGGGTGGCTCATCCCGGCGAGCCTTTACAGGAAATAGGAAGAACGGATGCTATTGAGATGCCGGATGAAACATTGGCCGGAATTTTTATGTGCAGCCACAATGCGGATGTATTGGAAGAAGGAAAGGCATGGAATGTACGAATTGAACAAACCGTACCCGATAACCACAATGGTTACAGTGATGGCATACTGGGCAGCAAAATGGAAATAATGAATGTATTTGATGGCAAACGTAAAATTGTGTATGAAGACAAAGGAAGGTTTGAAGCGCCCAACTGGATGCCTGATGGAAATAGTTTATTATTTAACCAGGGCGGAAGCATTTATAGTATTCCATTAACCGGTGGTACGCCAACAATGCTGAATACCGGTGCTGCAAAAAGAAATAATAATGACCATGTTATTTCCTTCGATGGAAAATGGTTGGCTATTTCTTCTCACCGCGATGGAATGCCAGGCGGCGGAAGCACCATTTATTATTTACCACTAACAGGCGGTGAACCAAAAATAGTAACTGACAGTACACCCTCTTATTTGCATGGCTGGAGTAAAGACGGAAAAGAAGTAGTTTATACAGCACAGCGTATCAGCAAAAGCCCTATTTATAATATTTATAAAAAGAAAATTAATGGTGGACCCGAAGTTCAGTTGACTCATCTTGCAAAAGGATTGGCGGATGGTCCTGAATATTCACCCGATGGTAAATACATTTATTATAATTCCACGCAAAGCGGTTCAATGCAATTGTGGCGGATGAAAACAGATGGCAGTGAACAAGTGCAATTAACTTTTGATGAATACAATAATTGGTTTGCACATGTTAGTCCCGATAATAAATGGATTGCTTTCTTATCTTTTCCAAATACTATTGAGCCAACGGATCATCCATTTTACAAAAGAGTAATGCTGCGATTGATGCCGGTAAGTGGCGGTGCGCCAAAAGCAATTGCTTATTTGTATGGCGGACAGGGAACAATTAATACTCCAAGCTGGAGCCCCGATAGTAAACATATTGCATTTGTAAGTAATAGCGGACCCATAAATAAATGAGACAATTTAACAGTTTGATTAAACACATTATCCCGATATTAAATAATCAGCTCTGCAACAAAAAATAACCAACTCAATGAAGAAGTTTTTTTTATTCTTATTTTTTTTAGCTCTTATAACTGTAACCGCCTTTTCACAGTTACAACGAATAAAGGTAAAAGGCAACCAATTTGTAAATGAACGCGGGGAGCCATTGATATTTCGTGGGCTCAATACAAGCGATCCTGATAAACTTACTACTGACGGTCATTGGAACAAGGAATATTTTTCCGAAATAAAAAAATGGGGAGCTAATATTGTTCGCTTTCCCGTGCATCCGCCTGCATGGAGAAGGCGTGGCCAGAATGAGTATATTAAAATACTTGACAAGGGCGTAGCATTAGCAAAGGACCTGGGCTTGTATGTAATTATTGATTGGCATAGCATCGGCAATCTTCGTTCTCAAATGTACCAGGCGGCCATATATGAAACCACGCAAAAAGAAACATTTGAATTCTGGCGCACCATGGCCCAGCATTATAAAAGCGAACCAACTGTTGCGTTCTTTGAACTCTTTAATGAGCCAACCGTTTACAACGGACAGTTAGGAACCTGTACCTGGGCGCAATGGAAAGAACTTTGCGAGGAGATGATCACAATCATACGGGCTAATGGTTGTGAAGCCGTTCCTCTTGTAGCTGGCTTTAACTGGGCCTATGATCTTACCGACGTTGCATCAAATCCTATTAACAAGGAAGGAATTGGGTATGTAAGCCATCCATACCCGATGAAAAGAAGCAAGCCCTGGGAAGATCAATGGACAAAAGATTGGGGCTTTGTTGCAGAAAAGTATCCATTGATATTAACAGAAATTGGTTTTTGTGGTCCTGATGATCGTGGGGCACATATACCTGTCATCAGCGACGAAAGTTATGGTGATGCAATTACAAAGTATACAGCGGAAAAAGGTATTTCTTATGTTGTCTGGGTTTTTGATCCGCAATGGGCGCCATCCATGTTTGATGATTGGAAATTTTCTCCAACCAGGCAGGGAAAGTATTTTAAAAAAGCATTGCAGCAAGCAAATGGTATAAAATAGTTTTGAATGAATTGTGCAATAAAAAATAGCTTCTTCCGGTACCCTGATTCATTGACTATATCAAAAACAAATCGGTTGATAAGTAAATTGATTTTATTAAATAATTACAAATGGTAAAATACTTTTCATCTTTTATAACACTCCTGTTATTCTCAATAATATCTTTTTCTCAGCGAAGTAAGAATAAGATCATTGATGCCAATGCTACTAAAGAAACAAAGGCTTTGTATTCTAACCTGGGCAAGCTATCCGAAAAGCATATACTCTTCGGGCATCAGCATGCGACGGAATATGGGCATGGCTGGCAGGGAGAGAATGACAGGTCCGATGTAAAATCGGTAACCGGTTCTCATCCGGCTGTGATCGGGGTTGACTTTAGTGGCTTATCAGGAAGACCGGACAGTATGATTGAAAAAGAGAAAATTTCATTACGAAAGAATATTGCTGATACGTATAACCGTGGGGGAGTCACTACCATTTCCTGGCATTTTGCTAATCCTGCTTCGGCCGGCGGTTTTTACTGGAAGGATTCGGTATCTGTACCTGCTGTTAAAGTTATCATTCCCGGTACTTCCCATCATGAAAAATACAAAGCGATCCTTCACACTATTGCTGACCTGGTAAAATCAATAAAAGGTAATGATGGCAATCTCGTTCCCATGATATTCCGGCCTTATCATGAATTTGACGGTGACTGGTTTTGGTGGGGAAGGACTCATTGCACCATTGATGAATTTAAAACATTATGGAAGTTTACCGTATCTTATTTAAGGGATAGTTTAGCTGTACATAATTTTATTTACGCCTTTTCCCCTGACAATAGGTTTAATACGGAGGCCCAATTTTTAGAACGCTATCCCGGTGATGAATGGGTAGATATGGT
>JAKFEJ010000709.1:0-8992 GCA_036675745.1 Chitinophagaceae bacterium
TAATCAGAATTATTATTTCTTAGAAAAAGAATAATTAATAGAAATGGTAGATCCTTCAAATGCAACATTAGAACGTAAAGATAAATTGGCATCCGTCGCGGATACGATATTGAATTTGTACCCATCTGTTATGTCTTTCGCCTTTACGCCACCCGGTAGTCTTTTATATTGTAAAATAGTTTGGCCATTTTCCTGGCGGTATGACCATACAATATTTCTTTCGCCGGGAGGGCAATCTGTTGCTTCATTTTGGGCAATAGTATAAGAGCCGTTACCATTGTTGGGAAAAACCCAGGTACTACCTTTCAGGCAATTTTCATCACCTTCATCTAATAATGTAAGTTTTACCTTTTGCCCCTGGGGAAGACCATCGTAACTGATATTATCCAATACCCAGGTTCCTTTTATGTCATCCCTGTTCGCAGTTGCAACAGATTTTTTAGAAGAGGAACAAGATGCTATTATAATTGTTCCTGCAACAACAGAGAAAACTCCTTTTAGTGTGTTTTGTAACATAAGACTTGTTTTAATGAAAAATTATTCCGGGATTAATATAGGAAATATTGTGCCTGTTTTAAAAGACAAATAAAAAAACCGGCCTAATATTACTTAAACCGGTTGAATTTATTAGAATTATTAGTTTATAAACGGCTGGTTGAAACAGTAGTTTCAGGATTTAATAAAATTTGTATTGACTCTTTGAGAATGTCAATTTTCTTTGTTTTAAAAGAATCCATTTTATCGGCTGGTAAGCGTAACTCATATTTTCCAGTAGACGCAACCAGGTTATCAAAGTTGGGATTCAGCTTGTGAAAATCCGCTATATCCATACCAAGATGTTTTACAATAACTGAGGCATTGTACCGGCCATTTATTGTTTGAGTCATTGATTTGCCTGTTTCAATCCTTGCGGTAGTATCTGTCTTTACAGATAATAAAAAACCAGCTGCTTCTTTTTTTGTAAGCGTTGTTATACCACCTGCACCCTCCATGATGTAATGAGTAGCGATAAATTTCTTTACATGTTTTCTTGATTCAGCAGGCAGGTATTTCTGCAATTTCCAGAAATCACGGCTGCCACTTCTTTTTATAGCCGAGTTTACTTTACCTGGTCCGCCATTATAAGCTGCAATGACCAGAAGCCAGTCACCATATAATGAATAAAGCCTGGTCAAATAACGGGATGCGGCATGTGTACTTTTATATATATCCCTTCTTTCGTCAATCTTGCGGTTAATTTTTAATCCCATAGTGCGGCCGGTTGCAGGCATGAATTGCCAGGGACCAACAGCTCCCGCCCATGATGTTGCATTGGATTTAAGCTGAGATTCGATCACAGCAAGATATTTTAGTTCTTTTGGTAAACCATGTTTAACAAGAACGGCATCGATCATATCAAAATAAGGCCTTGCTTTGTCCTTCAGGCCTGTCAGCATCTTACTATGGCTATCGATATAATCTTCTACAAAATTGACGGCAAGCGGATTGAGTTGGGCGATATTGACACCGTTAGAAAGAGTTGTAGTTGTAGCAAAAAGATCTTTAAAATCTTCTTTCGGATCTTTTAAAGAAACGATTGGCTGATTTATTGAATCCTTAGTTTGAATATCTACTGTATCAGTAACAGGGCTGGTGATGACTCCACCGGCCTCCCCCTTAGTAAACCCAAAAGAAATGATGGCGATAATACAAGAAATCCCAATTTTTTTTAACATCACAGCGAATTTTTAAATACACAAAATCAACAACTTGGTAAGGTTCGGCAGGAGTTGGTTACTCTTTTATTATTGCATTAGCTGGTTCGAAATGCGGAGCAAAGCTAACTCATTAAACCTGTTTGACATCGCCTGCACGCCAAAAGGCATGCCATTACTGTGAGTGAAGAGTGGAAGGGAAATAGCGGGAATGCCCACTAAATTGGCCATAACTGTATAAATATCAGCAAGATACATGGCTATTGGGTCGTCCATTTTTTCGCCGATCTTGAAGGCGACAGAAGGCGCTGTAGGGAGGAAAATGAAGTCGAAGTCGTTGAAAATCAACTGGGTTTTATCAAATAACAATTTTCTAACTTTTTGGGCACGGGTGAAGTAGGCATCATAATAGCCAGCGCTGAGAACAAAGGTTCCTAACATGATGCGTCGCTTTACTTCTTTTCCAAAGCCAAAAGATCTTGACTCTTTGTATAGTTTGGTAAGATCTATATTCTTTTCACCCGTTCTGTAACCATATTTTACTCCATCATAGCGTGAAAGGTTAGAAGAAGCTTCGGCGGTAGTAAGGACATAGTAGGCTGGAACAATATGATCAAGCAAATCAAAACTGACCGGTTCTACTTCGTGTCCTTCCTTTTTTAATTGCTCAAGAAGTTTTTTTATTGACGATGAGATTTCCGGATCAAGGCTGGGATGATCAAGCGCCTCATTAAAGTAAGCAATGCGATATTTTTTATCATCGTTAAGAAGCGATGAATATTCTTCCACCAGTCTGTGGGAAACGGTGCTGTCGAAATCGTCTTCTCCAGCCATAATCTCCAAAGCCAGGGCTACATCAGGAATATTAGTACCAAAAATGCCGATCTGGTCAAAGGAGGAAGCATAAGCGATAAGCCCGTAACGGGAAATCCGGCCATAAGTAGGTTTTAACCCAACAACCCCGCAAAAATCAGCGGGCTGACGAACAGAGCCGCCGGTATCGCTTCCTAAGGAGATCATACAAAGGCCGGCCTGAACAGCAACGGCTGAACCGCCTGATGACCCGCCAGGTATTCTTGTTTCGTCCAATGCATTTAATACTTTGCCGTAAGCAGAATTCTCATTGGTAGAACCCATAGCAAATTCATCACAGTTTAAAACACCAATGATGATAGCTTCTTCGGCTAATAATTTTTCAATTGCTGTAGCAGAATAGATGGAAATAAAGCCTTGTCCGAACGGGTCATCCGGGCGGGCTTTTAAAATAGTTGATGAAGCCGAAAGAGGATGATCTTTATAGGCGATCACATCTTTGATGCCTATTATTACGCCGTGCAGGTTGCCTGTTTTTTTACCTGCTTTTCTTTGAGTATCCAATTGTTTCGCTTTTTCCAAAGCTTCATCGGCATACACTTGTATAAATGCATTCAGGTGTTGCGTGGCATGTATTTGCTGAAGATAATGTTCAACAGCCTGCAAACAGGAAGTTGTTCCTTCCTTTAACGAGGACTGGTACTGTTCAATAGAAACAAACTCAAACAAAAGGGGTTGTTCTTTTTTTCAATGAAACAAAGGAATAAAAGATAGAAGAAGCAAGTATGGGTAATTGCTTTACGAAGTTTTTATATCGTTAGCGCTTTCTTCTATTTCTTTCTTCACATTAGTTTTTGCATCATTGAATTCACGAACACCTTTGCCCAGGCCTCTCATCAATTCAGGAATCTTACGACCACCAAACATGAGCAATACGATGATCAGGATGATGATAATCTCATTGGTGCCAAGTACTCCTAATAAATCTGCGTGTATCATAGTAATAACAAAATTAGACATCAAAGATAGGAAAATAGTACCTGCAAAATTATTCGGCAAACAATAACTGCAAGATGAGTCAAAATAAAAAATCCCCGCCACAGCGGGGATTTTTAAATATAATATTTCAATAATTTATTTTGCAGCTTCTGCAGTGGCAACCGCCTGGCGTTTTTCACGGATCCTTGCACTTTTACCGCTACGTTTGCGCTGATAAAAAAGCTTGGCGCGGCGAACATTACCGGTTTTGTTCAATACAATAGAGTCAACGTTAGGAGAAGCAAAGGGAAATACCCTTTCAACACCCACGCCATCAGATATTTTACGAACAGTGAAGCTGGCGGTAAAACCGCTACCTTGTTTTTTGATCACATCGCCTTTAAAAGACTGGATCCGTTCTTTATTACCCTCAATGATCTTGTAGTTTACGGTAATATTATCACCTGCTTTAAAAGCGGGAAATTCTTTCTTGTTGCTCAGCTGCTCATGTACAAATGCTATGGCGTTCATGACTCTTATTTTTAAGGATGGCAAAGGTAACGGTCAATGCGAGATTAACCAAATTATTTTAAAGGAACAAGATACAAGAAGAAAACGATGTACAAGGTTGAAAACTGATCCTTCCTTGTACCTTGTATCTTGTTTTCTTGTGCCTTGCAGATTGTGCCTTAGTATCTTATCGTGCAATATTCACTGCTCTTTTTTCCCGTATTACCGTCACTTTTATTTGACCCGGGAAAGTCATTTCGGTTTGTATTTTCTGTGCTATTTCAAAAGAAAGTTTGTCCGAATCACCATCTGTTACTTTTTCGGCTTCAACAATAACCCTCAATTCCCGTCCGGCCTGGATGGCATAAGCCTTTTCCACACCAGGATAAGTCATGGCCAGGTTTTCCAGATCCTTGATACGTTGCAGGTATTGCTGCATGATCTCACGTCTTGCTCCGGGTCTTGCTCCACTTATTGCATCGCATGCCTGAACAATGGGAGAGATCACATATTGCATTTCCATTTCGTCGTGGTGAGCACCAATGGCATTTACAACTGCCGGATTTTCTCCGTACTTCTCAGCTAATTTGGCTCCCAGCAAGGCATGGCTCAATTCGCTCTCCTCGTCAGGTACTTTGCCAATATCGTGCAGGAGACCGGCTCGTTTTGCCAGTTTTGGATTAAGACCCAGTTCTGCAGCCATTGTAGCACAAAGATTAGCTGTTTCACGGCTATGCATCAATAGGTTTTGGCCATAGGAAGAACGGAAACGCATACGCCCCACCATTCTTACCAATTCTTTATGCAGGCCATGTATACCCAGTTCAATAACGGTTCTTTCGCCTATCTCCATTACCTGGTCTTCTATCTGTTTGCGGGTTTTTTCTACCACCTCTTCAATGCGGGCAGGGTGGATACGACCATCTGTTACCAGCCTTTGCAAACTCAGGCGGGCAATTTCCCGGCGCAGCGGATCGAAACTGGAAAGAAGGATTGCTTCCGGGGTATCATCAACTATCAGGTCAACGCCTGTAGCGGCTTCCAGGGCACGGATATTACGTCCTTCGCGGCCAATGATCTGTCCTTTTATTTCATCACTTTCAAGATTGAAAACGGTAATCGAATTTTCAATAGCCTGTTCTGCGGCAGTCCGCTGTATAGTTTGAATAATGATCTTACGAGCTTCCTTATTGGCTTTTTGTTTAGCATCATCAATAATCTCCTGCTGCATAGCAAGAGCCTGTGTATGAGCTTCGCTTTTCAAACTTTCTACCAATTGTGTTTTTGCTTCATCAGCAGAAAGCCCCGCAATTTTTTCGAGACGACGGATATGTTCTTCCTGGTGTTTTTCCAGCTCACTTCTTTTAATATTGACAAGGTCTATCTGGCGGTTCAGGTTTTCTTTGATAGCTTCATTCTCTTTCACCTGCTTGTCAAGCGTACCTTCTTTTTGGCCAATAGATTGTTCTTTCTGGCGGATACGGTTCTCGCTTTCGTTGATCTTACGGTTGCGGTCATTTACTTCCTTATCATGTGCGGCTTTTAACTGGATAAACTTTTCTTTTACTTCAAGCTCTTTTTCTTTACGAATGGTTTCAGCTCTTAATTCAGCTTCTTTCAGTACAGTTTTTGATTGGAGTTCGGCTTCTTCTACAATTTTTTTTGTGTTTTTGGCAAAAATAAATTTACCGGCTATAATGCCCACTATAAGGGCAGCTACACCAATGATTATTGATATGACGTTGGGATCCATGAATCTTTTGTTTAATGTGTTCCAAAATGAAATGGTTTAACTACCTGTTATTGACAAGCAGATGATCGCTTTAAACAGGCAATAGGCGAAGATACAAAAGGGAAACTAATGGATGAAATTACAGCGATACCTGAACCGACGATTTTGAAAATAATGAAGTTGGTATAGTTACAAATGTAAGATCGAAGAGTAAGTTATAGCCACCAAGGAGTAAAACAGTGAATCAGCAATCAATCCAGTACTGGAAACCGGAAACTGGAAACCGGTAACACAAAGCAAACTTATCCGGTGCGAAGTATAACTACTGGCTATCTAACAATCTTTCAATTGCAGAAAGTTTTTCCATGAGAGTTTCCTGTTGAATATCTGCAGAACCAGCAACCCGTTGTTCTGTAGCCAGCCAGATCAGCACCATGGCTATATAATCCTGCATGTCCTTACCTGCAAATTGGGTTTTGTATTCAATGATCTTATCATTGATGATCTTTACGGTGCGTCTCACCACTTCCTCGTCTTTGGGGTTAAGTTTAATGCGGTAACTCCGGTCGCCAATAATGATAGTAGCTGCAATTAATTGATCCATAGCTTGCTATTTTGAAAAACTCTTATTATTTTAGTTTCCTTTTAATAACAGAAACCTGTCATCCGCTAAAAATTCAATTAAGGTCCTGATCTGCGAAGGCGCTAAATAACCAAAATGTAGCACCATGTTTGCCAAAATTAAGTCTTCCAATTTTATTGATGCACTCCAATTTGAATTGATCAACTACAAAGACAGTTTGCTGAAAGGGATCTTAAAAGATGATAAAGGAAGCGTATGTGGTATTCTGGAAAGAAAAATTCCCGGTGATCAGAGACAAATTAACTGGACCGGGCTGAATGATCTTCCTTATGGTCAATATACGCTTGAGCTATCCCAGGGCGAAGAAGAAATGAAAATGAACCTTGTTAAAAGGGTTTAGTTACCTGTCAAGCATAGTAATACAGCGATCAATTTCTTTAATATACGAGTTGATACGTTTTTCAAATTGTTTCTTGTCCTCATCGCTCATTTCCCCGTTACTATACTTTAATATCTCTACCTGCTGTTTCAGCGTTTCTGAATTCTCCCTGAATTGTGAAGCTTCTTTTTTTATATTGTCCAATTCAACTTTTAAAGATTGATTTTCTTTTTGCAAAATAATATGCTGCTTCAGCAATTGCTGAACCTTATCCTGTATGCGTTTGAGATGTTCTTCTGTTGTATTCACCGTTGTCATTTATTAACTGGTTAGCAAATCAACTCATCAACTATTTCCTGATCTCTGCCTGCAAATCTTTTTCCAAAATTGTCATGATCTTATTCATCCAGCCATCAATCTCCTGGTCGGTCAGCGTTTTTTCTTCGTCCAGGAAAGTGAAATTTACAGCCAATGACTTTTTACCAACGCCTAATTTTTCACTTTCAAAAATATCAAACAATTTAACACCCCGCAGTTTGTTAAGCTTTATCTTCTGCACCGTTTTTTCTACTTCTTCATAAGCTAATTGTGAAGGAACGATCATGGCCAGGTCCCGTTGTACTGCCGGAAATTTTGGAATTGGATTAAATGCAGGTTTGTTACCGGCAGCTATTTTTGATAATAAGTCCCAGTTAAGGTCGGCAAAGAAAACCGGTTGTTTAATATCAAACCGGCTTAATGTTTTTTTATGAACGACGGAGGTTTGCAAAACAATTTCTCCTTTTATCTTTCCCTGCAGACCTGTTTCAAATTTCGCCCCGGTCAAAGCTTCAAAAGAATCAACCGTGATACCAAGCAATTGTAAAACTTTTGCAACGATGCCCTTTAATACATAAAAGTCAGAAACGGTGGGCTTGCTCCTCCAGCTTTCTTCAAAGTTTTTCCCCGTGACGTATAAACAAAGATGTTCCGGTTCACTGTATTGAGCAGAACCGGAAGTGGTGTATGTTTTGCCAAATTCAAAGAAACGCAGGTCGTTATTTCTCCGGTTAAGATTGTGGGCAATTGCTTCCAATCCTGTTTCCAGCATAGAAGGACGAAGAATATTTAATTCAGTACTAAGATTGTTCAACATTTTCACCGACGAAGCCAATTCTTCTTCTGTGAAATAGGCCGAATTGGTAATGGAGTTGGTCATGATCTCATAAAAACCAAGGCCTACCAGGTAGTTTGCTGTTTTTTCCCTGTATATTTCTGTAGCATAATTTTCTTCCACCGAAGGTGTAATGGTGATAGAATCAGGAATAACTACATTATCCAAGCCATCAATGCGCAAGATTTCTTCGACAAGATCAGCAGGTAAGCTGATATCCGGTTTGTGATAAGGTACAGCCACTCTTAGTTCATCGATTCCTTCTTTTAAAACTTCAAATCCAAGGCTGTTCAAAATATCCTTCACCGCATCGGGATGATAATTCTTACCGCTTAGTTTTTTCAGGTAGTGATATTTCATCGCTACCTGCGTTTTTTCTTTTTGTTGCGGATAAACGTCAACGATCTCTGATGCTATTTCACCACCACAGATTTCTTTGATAAGTGTGGCCGCTCTTTTTAATACAGTTACAGTTGCGGAAATATCAGTGCCTTTTTCAAATCTTGAAGCTGCATCTGTTCTCAGGCCATGACGGAAAGATGTTTTGCGTATTGATACAGCGTCGAAGCAGGCGCTTTCCAGGAATATATTTTTTGTTTTTTCGGTGACCCCGCTATGCAAGCCGCCAAATACACCGGCGATGCACATCGCTTCATTTTCATCACAGATCATCAGGTCCTCTGCGCTTAACTTTCTTTCTTTTTCATCCAGTGTCACAAACTTTGTTCCTTCGGCCATATTTTTTACTACCACTTTTTTTCCGGCAATGGCATCGGCATCAAAAGCATGAAGAGGCTGACCGGTTTCATGCTGGATATAATTGGTGATGTCAACAATATTATTAATGGGTCTTAAACCGATTGCTTTTAATTTTTGCTGTAGCCATTTTGGCGATTCACTGATAGTAACATTGGCGATGCTTACACCGGAGTACCGTGGACAAGCGGTTTCATTTTCTATTTTAACATCAATGATAAGAGAATTATTATCCGCTTTAAAGCTATTGCTGGCAGGCAATTTGGCTTTTGCTCCTTTTTTATCATGATAGCTCAGGTAGGCGCAAACATCCCTGGCTACACCCCAATGGCTCATAGCATCCATACGGTTGGGTGTAAGTCCAATCTCATAGATCCAGTCTTCGTAGGGTTTA
>JAKFEJ010000699.1:0-8988 GCA_036675745.1 Chitinophagaceae bacterium
CCATAACCAGCTTCCTTTCCTACGACATCAATCCCACTGTTCGTATATAAAGCAGGTATTCCCACTTTGGCGAAATTGAAATGATCAGAACGATAATATGAACCGGCTTCCGGATGAACTTCGTAGGCAATCACCCTGTTTGTTTTTGCAGCTTCTTCTTTCAGGATGTCTTCTAATTCTGATTGTCCTTCTCCGACAACGATAATGTCTTTTGTTTTTCCATAATTGTTCAATACATCCATATTGATATTAGCTACCGTTTTATCAGCAGGGTAAACAGGATTTTGTGCATAGTAAGCAGAACCCCATAAGCCCTGCTCCTCAGCAGTTACGGCAAGAAAAATAATGGAACGTTCCGGTTTTGTTTTTAAACTTTTAAATCCTCTTGCAATTTCAAGCAACCCTGCTGTAGCGCTTGCGTTGTCCAATGCGCCGTTATAAATAGAATCACCGGTCTCATCAGGAGTACCAATACCCAGGTGATCCCAGTGAGCGGTATAAATTATCGTTTCACCAGGATATTTGCTGCCGGTTATTTTACCAATTACATTGTGTGATTTATCATAATTCGTTTTCACTTGTATCGTGGTTGATAATTTCAGATTTAAAGGCTGACCTTTAAAACCACGAACATCAGCCTTCGCTAATAATGTTGAGTCTTGCCCGGCAGCGGCTAAAAGTTTTTGTGCAGCCGGCCCCGATACCCAACCTATCACATCACAAAGTTTTTCTTCTTTTCCACGATTGTCTAAACGCAAACGGGATGTATTCCAGTTATTCTGAACTACTTTAAACGGATAACTGGCCGCTTCCGTATTATGAATGATCAAACAACCTTTGGCTCCCTGTTTTGCAGCTTCGTCAAATTTATAAGTCCAGCGGCCATAGTAGGTCATCGTTTTTCCCTTGAACAAGGATGTGTCACCTGCATTAAACCCAGGATCATTTACCAATATCAACACTATTTTTCCTTTTACATCCAATCCTTCATAATCGTTCCAATTATATTCAGGAGCTACTACGCCATAACCAGCGAAAACAACTTCATCGTCATTCAATGAAACAGAAGAATCTGTTTTATCTGTCCAGATTACATAATCATCAAATCCTTTCAATGTAAAATTTTCTTTTGATGATGTGACCCGCATGGAAGGCTCCGCGTCTGTAGTGATGCGAACCATCGGTACTTCCTGGAAATAACTGTTTCCATTACCGGGCTCCAGGCCAACGGCTATGAATTGCTCTTTCAGGTAATTGATCGTTTTTGTTTCTCCTTCTGTAAAGGGTTTTCTCCCCGTAAAGTCATCGGAAGATAAATGAGCAATATGTTTCCCCAAACTGTCTGCACTGAAAGCAGAAAAACCATCCTGTTCATCTATCATTGTTTCCTGCTGATTGCAGGAAGTAAATAATAAAACAGAAAAGGCCATAATTAAAAAAGAACGATTCATAAAAATGCTTTTTATAGAAATGAAATGAGCCATAAAATTTTCGAGGCAAATTATACCAACCGCCGATGAAAATTTTATGACGAATTCCATGTGGCTAAAATCAAATAAAAATATACACATGAAAGTAAAGTAAAAATTTTACTAATCCGTCGGCCTTATGACAAGAGGCTTTCAAAAATTGCCCTCTATTCTTAAAAAAATATTTTCAGCAAAAACATTACCCGCAATAAAGAAAATCTCCAAATAATAAAAGCCATCCCGTTTTTGCAGAATGGCTTTTATTATTTGCTTTAAAGTTAATTTATCCTTTATTAGGTTCTAATAATTTAAAGAACTGATCCAACTGTGGCAGAATAACAATTCTTGTTCTGCGATTAGAAGCTCTGCCTTCTTTGGTTGAATTGTCAGAAACAGGATTATACTCACCGCGACCGGCAGCCGCCATTTTAGCGGGATCAAGTCCGTATTGTTTTTGGAGAATTCTTACTACAGAGGTAGCACGTTTAACACTCAGGTCCCAATTATCCAATACCAGGCCGCCGCCTTTATATTCAACATTATCCGTATGGCCTTCTACCATAAATTCTATATCAGGTTGATTTTTTAAGACTGTAGCTACCTTGCCTAATACAGTTTTAGCTTGCGGGGTTACATCGTATTTTGCTGTTTTGAAAAGAAGTTTGTCAGAAATATCAATATATACAACTCCTTTATCCACTTTGATATTAATGTCCTCATCATTCATGTCACCGATAGCACCTTTCAGGTTCATCACCAGCGCCATATTCAATGAATCTTTATGCGCCATTTGCTGTTGCAATGTCTGGATATAAGAGTCCTTTGCACCCAGGTTCTCCATAGACTTTTTAATACTTTCAGCCTGTGAACTGGAAATAACAGACAAATCTTCCAGTTGCTTTAATGCCTGGGTATTATTTTGCTTTAAGAACTCCATTTGTTTGTTGAGGTTGGCTATATCAGTTTCCAAACCACTTTTTTGACGCTGCAGGTTGGCTTTTTCATCGTTGCAGGCAGTAAGGTCGCCCTGTGATTGCGTGTACTGTGTCTGCAGAGTGGCGTAATCAGCCTGGGATTTTTTAAACTTCTTACTGCTCACACAGGAAAAAAGAAAAATAGCTGATAAAGCAGGAAGTACAATTTGTTTTGCATTCATAATGGACTTGTTTTTAAATGAATAAAATAAATAGACTAAAATAGTATAGTATACGAATATTCGGGATAGGATTTAAAGAAGGGCAAAGATAAACGAACAAAAAAGTTCATTTCCTGAAACTTTGTTAATAAATAGTATTCCAAAAACATGCCTGTTTTACCTGAGAGGAATGATGCCTGCAAAAAAATTTACTTTAATAAAGATTCAGACTGCTTACCCTACGTGAAATCACTTGTTCATTATAAAAATACGATGATAAAACCATCCGATCGGCTGCATCGGGCTTAAAATGAACCGGGAATATTTATCCTATAAACTTTTTCACAGTTCAAAACATGACTGTTTACCGAAAAAATAATGACCACTGGCGAAAAAACTTCCAACTTTGCGCAGCATAATTTAGAAAACATGGCAACGGATCGTAAAGCAGCAGTCGGTTTTATTTTTATAACCTTATTAATTGATGTAATGGGCTGGGGTTTGATCATTCCTGTAATGCCGGACCTTATCGCTCAATTAAAAAATATTTCTATAAACGAGGCCAGCCCTTATGGGGCATGGCTATTATCGGTATATGCCGTTACCCAGTTTATATTTGCTCCCGTTATCGGTAATCTCAGTGATAAGTATGGTCGCAGACCTGTTTTGCTTGGTTCATTACTGGGTTTTGGTATTGATTATCTTTTTCTTGCTTTAGCACCTACCTATGCATGGCTTTTTGTAGGTCGTATTATAGCAGGTATTACCGGCGCCAGCTTTACAACAGCCTCAGCATATATTGCCGATATAAGCACTGCAGAAACAAGGGCAAAAAATTTTGGTATGGTCGGTGCGGCATTCGGATTAGGGTTTGTCATTGGACCGGCATTAGGTGGCTTGCTCGCAGGCTTTGGCATCCGGGCTCCTTTTTATGCAGCCGCCGGGCTTTGTTTATTAAATGCTTTATACGGCTATTTTGTATTGCCCGAATCCTTAAGCAAAGAACATCGCCGTGAATTTCATTGGAAGAGGGCCAATCCTTTAGGTTCATTACAATTATTAAAAAAATACCCGGCAATTGGCGGATTAGCCATTTCTTTTTTTCTTATTTACCTGGCGGCACAGGCTGTGCAGGGTAACTGGAGTTTTTTTACCATCTACCGGTTCAATTGGAGTGAAAAAATGGTAGGGCTATCGTTGGCTGTTGTTGGATTGCTGGTTGGTGGCGTTCAGGGCGGACTTACAAGAGTGATTAATCCACGGCTGGGTAATGAAAAAAGTATTTATCTCGGCTTGCTTCTATATACGCTTGGGCTTGTTTTATTTGCTTTTGCCACAGAAGGTTGGATGATGTTTGCATTTCTTGTTCCTTATTGCCTGGGCGGTATTGCAGGGCCAGCTTTGCAATCTATATTAGCTGGTCATGTTCCGCCTAATGAACAGGGAGAATTGCAGGGAGCATTGACAAGCCTGATGAGCCTTACTACGATCATAGGACCTCCTATTATGAATAATTTGTTCAAATACTTTACTACTAAAAATGCACCTGTTTATTTTCCGGGAGCTTTTTTTATACTGGCAGCCATGTTAATGCTGGCCAGTGTTTTAATTGCTTATTATTATTTGCAAAGGGAAAAGAAAGTAGTTACAGATCTCACTCCTGAGAAATTATCTTAAAGTGATTTTAGCCAGGAAGACAGTAAGAAAATATTTATTAATCCGAACAGTATTTAGTCGATATTTTTTTTATGAACCCGGCGACATTACTACTATTATCGTCTGTTGGTCGCACTCTTCAACTTTCTGCCTGCCTGTCAGCAGACAGGTTCGCTACTGAGCTTGCCGAAGAGTCGAATTATAAGTATATTCAATAATAATGCACTAAATATTGCTTTCATTAAAACAACTGATTACTTCACTGCTTTCTTTAATGCTTCAACCGTTTTCTTTTCACTGCCGATAAAGATCTTATCGTTCATGATAACAACAGGTCGTTTCAGGAAAGTATATTCTTCCAAAATATAATTGCGATAATCCTTTTCGGCAAGTGATTTATCTTTTAATCCAAGCTCTTTATACTTCATGGCCCTGCGGCTGAACAGCGCTTCATACGTACCGGCCATTTTTTTCATTTCATCCAGTTGCTTTATTGTGATCTTTTCGGTTTTAATATCCTGCATTTCAAAAGCCTTTTTGCTGATGCCGGTCTCTTTAATGATGGCTGCGCAGGTGCTGCAGGTACCGAGATAGTATATTTTCTTCATTTTGATGAACTTTTATTTATTTCGTGGCGCAAAGATGAATGATTCGGTGAAAAGTGAACCAAAACTCCTGTTTGTAGTTAAAATTGCAGCGAAAAACCCGTGGCTTATGGCCCCGAAAGCCTTTCTGTCTTTGTTTTCAGCCTTTTTAAACAACCGGGAAGATTTATTGTTATTTTTGCGTATCAAAATGTGAGATTATGATCAAGACAGGTAGCCCTATCATCAGTATTTATACAGAGATGACCCCCAACCCGGAAACAATGAAGTTTGTAGCTAATAAACTTCTTTATCCCGGTAAAAGCATTGATTTCCCGGATGCTGAAAGTGCAAAACCATCGCCGCTGGCAACAGAGCTGTTTGGTTTTCCTTTTGTAAAAGCGATATTCATTGCCAGCAATTTTGTAACGCTGACAAAAACGGCTGATACGGAAGATTGGGCTGATGTGATCCCTTCTATCCGCCAGTTTTTGAAAGAATACCTGGAAGAGGGCAAACCGGTAGTGAATGAAGAAGAAGTAGCTGCTATGAAACAAGATAGCAGCAATACGGTGGACGCTGATGATGATGATGTAGTAAAACGCATCAAAGAACTGTTGGATAATTATGTACGACCTGCAGTGGAAATGGACGGTGGTGCTATCCAGTTCAAAAGTTATGAAGATGGCACGGTAAACCTGGCTATGCAGGGAAGTTGCAGCGGATGTCCTTCATCCATGATCACGTTGAAAGCAGGGATTGAAGGTATGATGAAAAGAATGATACCGGAAGTGAAAGAGGTGGTGGCGGAAGCGGAGTAAGAAGCCCCTGTCTCCGCCGCGGCGGAGAACTTAGATATTTAGCGTCTCACTGGTTGGGACGCTTTTTTTATTCGTGTTAATTCGTGTAATTCGTGGCTACCCAATTCACATTTCTTTCTTTCAAATAGTTTAATACAAAATCAAAACAGTTCTTGTGTTTTCCAACCAACTCCGGTGGAAAGACTCCTTTCTCCGTAAATAAATTTTTGGCGACAAGATTTACAGCGGCTGTACAGGTATAGCCTGTGGTGCGTGACATGGAAGATATTTTTGTTTTCTTATCATAACGGTCCAACAGATTATATTCAATCGTTTTCCTCTTTCCGTCTTTCTCTCCTTTCACGATGACTTTCATTATAGTAAATTCTTCTTCTTCGGGACCAAGTTTCCATTCATTGATCAATAATTTAGAGGTAAACTCCAACGGAGAAATATCTGTTTCTTTTATGCGAAGTGGGCTGGTTTCAAAAAAACCTGCCTGCTGCAAAGCAATGATCAGGTCAATATGCCCCGGGTAGCGCAAAGTTTTTTCTTTCATATCCGGGATATTTTTCATCGTAAAGATCAACGAACGAAGCCCATCTGTATTGAAAGCTTCCAGTTCTCCTATCTCCTCAAATAGCATCACTTCTCTTTCACTCAATGCAGGCCTTGTTACAATCTTACCGCCTTCCACCAATCTTGCCGGCCGGATATATTCTTCAATAACATCAATGGGAGAGAAAGGCGCTTTGTATTGAAACGGCGGCTTTCTCTCTTTTGGCAAACCACCAACATAACATTCAAAGGCAGTTACTTTCATTTCTTCATTATAACGGCCAATAATAAAATTGCTGACTCCCGGCGCTACACCACAATCAGTAATGACTGTTACATTTTTTTCTTTTGCCAGTTTGTCCAATTGCAAAACATCTTCCGGGAAAAAAGAAATATCCACCACATTTTTTCCTGCACTGATAACGGCTTCCAATGTTTTGTATCCCATAAATCCCGGCACAGCGGTAACAACCAAATCAAACGGCTGCAACCAATTTTTGTATTCACCAAACAGGGAAAGGTTTGCTGCTACCGTTTCTATAGAAGCATTTCTTTTTTTTAATTCATCAAGATTCGTTTCACTAAGATCAAAAGAAGTGACTGTATAATCATTGGCCAAATCCATTGCGATAGCACGGCCTACCATTCCTGCACCTAATACAGCAATTGTCATGTAAGAGAAATTTAGTCTGCAAATTTAAACAAAGAACGGGAGCACAACGAACACCACTAACGACGAAGGACACAATATTATGATCTTTATGTTTTCCTGGTGCTCTTGGTGTTACTTTTTTTTACTTCTCCGGCCTTGCAAAATTTTATAAAAAGACCGGCTTCGAATTTCGTCAAGCGTTAAGCCGGTAGCCAAGGCTTCCTTTTCTGTTATAGCTCCGCAATTCAATGCTTTTAAAAAGAAGTTCAATAATCCCTGCCCGGTTGCCGCATCATCAAAAATATCGCCGGTAAGTGTTGATATTGCAGACCGCTCTACGAATGTTTTTAACCTGAACACCGCATCATCATAACTGCTTAAAAAGAAATTATAAGTAGCCGCATACCGCATGGGCAATTGTGCTGGATTAAGATCCCATCCCTGGTAAAAACCGTTTATGAGTGAATGCATCGTATGGCTATAACCAATGAGCCATGCATTATGAACCGATGCAATATTTTCTTTTAATTTTTCCTTTGCTAATTTCTCACCCCGGTTTGGTGCAACGGGTATTACATTCGTCGCTCCATCGGATAAAAATATTCCGGTTCCACCCAATGCCACTTTGGTCATGTGATGTGCAAAATCACAAACAGGGTGAGCCATGGTTTGATATTTTGCGGTAATGCCACAGGATGCGGTATAGTCATAGGTTCCAAAGTGTGCAGCAATACATCTTCCTTCACTTGCTTTTATAATTCGCATCAATGGGTTTCGGCCTTCCTCATCCATAATGATCTGTGTGGCTTCTACCATCGTTTCCATTTTTAACGTACCTGGTGCAAGGTTATTTTTCTTTTCAATGATCTCAAACAAACGCACTAAAGTAATGACCTGTTCAGGTATTGTTACTTTGGGAAGCATTACTACAAAATTGGCGGGAAGTTTACCTTTTGTTTTTTCCAACAATGCAGTTAAAAAAATATCGAGTGTTCTGACACCACGGCCTTTTAAATCTTCAGTAAATGGTTTTATACGAATACCGATAAAGGGAGAGATAGTTTTATTTTTCATTCCCTTCGCTAATTCAATAGCCGCATTTACGGCTGTCGCATCTTCTTCTTCATCAGGGCGGTTGCCAAAGCCATCTTCAAAATCAATACGAAAATCTTCTACTGGTTCTGTCTTTAATTTTTTAATGATCTTGTTATATATTGACCAGGTCAACCATGCAGGATCTGTTCTTCTATTTTTTTCACTCATCCTGTCCATCTTCTTCACCAGCTTTTCAATTTTCTTTTCGGAAGAAGGCAGATCAAGAAATCCCTGCAAATGCAACACATCTGCCAATGCGACAAAATTCGGGGCATAGGTTTTCAAATTTTTCAAAGCTATCTCACCCATTTTTACACAGGTATCAGATTTGAATAAATTAGCGCCGCCATAAACAGTGTGTACCGGCTGACGGTCGGGCTTATCTCCGGGATAGGTTTGCTGGAATTTAAGGTTGGCGATTTTTAAGTTACCAAGCAGACTTTCCTTTTCAGTCTTATTGATGGAAAAATTCATGCTATTAATTTAAAGATTTGGCCAGATTATTTATTACCGGCATTATGAACTTTAGGCTAATTCTTTTTATTCGCTCAAATTTGTGGGTTTACCGCTAAGAAACTGTTAAAAATGAAAAATCAGAACACTGATAACACGGATTTGAAAGATTTACACGGTTTTATCTGTGCTAATCCGTTTGATCAGTGTCATCCGTGTTCCATTCTATGAAATTTAAACAGCTTCTAAGATCCTCTATACGTACTATACCCAAATGGATTTAATAATAAGGGAATATGATAATGCTCATCGGAGACAATATCAAATATGATCTCCACATAGGGATAAAGTGTAGCCACCTGCTTTTTATCAAAATAATCTTTTGTTTCAAACCGTAGTTTATATATTTCATGCTGTAACACTGTATTCTTCTTCAAAAGATCAGTAATCCGTCCATCAGCATTAGTAATGCCTCTTGCTATTTCTGTCCATTCATCATTTTGGCCGATGTATAAAATGATGGTGATGCCTGCGGCAGGTTTGCCTTGGCTGGTATCAAGAATATGTGTGGTGATCTGGCTCATAA
>JAKFEJ010000475.1:0-8976 GCA_036675745.1 Chitinophagaceae bacterium
TCGCCTCTTTCTAATTTAGATATTTCATCCAGGTCATTCAGCAGGTTAGTAAGGCGCTCTATATTGGTAGCAGCTTTTTCTAAAAAACGTTTATTGACGGCAGGGTTTTCCAGGGCGCCTTGCAATAAGGTATCTACATAACCTTGTATGGCAAATACAGGGGTCTTAAATTCATGAGAAAGATTTTGTAAAAATTCTTTGCGAAACCGTTCATTGGTTTGCAACAATTCTATTTCCTGTTTTTTTTCACTGGCCCATGCTTCTACATCTTCTCTTACTTCATCAATGCTTTTTTTCGGCAAAATATATTTATAATAAGTCTCTTCTCTTTTGGTTGCTTTTGTTTGATAAATGAATTTATAGATCAGCTTGATTTTTCGAAAAATAAACCGTTCTAATACGAAAGAAATAAGAATATAACTGCCGGTAAATATCGCAGCAAAAGAAATCAGGGCAATACCCCAATCTTTTATAACATACCAAAGTAATAAACCAATGGGAGCAGCCAGGGCTAACGCAGTAAACGCGGAAAGTTGGCGGGGCGAAATATTTTTTATGGAAAACATAGAGTAAAGGTACAAGGTGCAAGGTACAAGGTGCAGGGAACAAGGAGAAGCTTACAATTTTAGGAGACACTTGTACCTTGTGTCTTGCACCTTGTGCCTTACTTTATCAGAGTTCAAATTTATATCCTACTCCTTTTACCGTAGTAATACAATCAATGCCTAATTTCTGCCTGATCTTGCGGATGTGAACATCAATAGTTCTATCGCCGACAATGACGTCATTTCCCCAAACCTGGTTCAGTATTTCATTGCGGAGAAAAACACGACCCGGCTTCTGCGCCAGCAAATGCAATAACTCAAATTCTTTTTTGGCCAGTATAATATCTTTTTTATCTACCTGTATGACAAAGCGTTCAGGGTCAATAGTCAGGTTGCCAATGTCCAGCACTTTAGCCTCTTTCTTATTCAACCGGCGAAACAGGGCATTCACCCTGCTCAAAAAAACTTTGGGACTTATTGGTTTGCTGACATAGTCATCAGCACCGGTTTCCAACCCCTTGATCTGGGTGCTTTCATCATTGACAGCGGTAAGAAAAATGATCAATGTTTCTTTAAAGGCAGACTGTGTCCGCAATAGCTGGCACACCTCTACTCCTGTTTTTTTAGGCATCATTACATCCAGTATTATAAGATCTGGCAGGGTACGCCGGGCTTTTTCCAACGCCTCATCGCCATCTTTGGCTGTAATGACTTCATATCCTTCCCCGACAAGATTGTATTTCAAAATCTCTAATATATCCGGTTCATCATCGGCTATCAGCACTTTTCGGGATTTATTTTCCATCCATTGTAAATTTGCGCAAACCTACTTGGATTTTACAGTACGGGGAAATCTGAGGGGTTTGTTCATACAGACTTAATGATAAGTTAACTTCGGGCATGATTTTGACAGTAGTAAACCCGGTGCCGCAGTAACCTGGCAACCTTACGGCATAACTCTCGTCTATAATGTTCAACAGTCATTTAGCTATGAATGTCGGTCAGGGTTTATTAAATTTGCAGATACTCTTATGATGACAACCACCAAATACATAGTATTACTCCTGGTTTTTCACCTCATTTCTTTTTGGCTTCCGGCCCAGATGATGGATGATACAAATGGGATAAAAAATTTCAAACCTGAATTTCGACGCCTCATAAATCATGAATCAATTGATAGAGAGCAAAAGACCATACTTTCCGCCGATGGAAAAACGGATGACGAATTTGTTGTTTCTACCAATGAAGAAATAAATATGATGCTGACCAATGTACTGATCAATTCAGTTGATGAATTCCAGGAAAAAACTGAAACCGATTCATTGCTTGACCATCGTTTAAAGGTCAATTATCTTACCGGTCTTTCTAACATACTTAAATATATCAGGCTGAATTTCCGTAGCAGGAAAGTGGATATACTCCACCTGCCAACCATCATTACAGTTTATGAAAAAAGTATACAACAAGATAAGACAGGGAAAAGTATTGAAACTGTATTAAAGCCTTTTTCTTATGATATAGGAACAGCCGTATTGGCTTCCGGTATTTTTGACAGAAATAGTGGATTTAAATCTGCTAAGGACCTGATGATATTAAAATATTGCCTGCTTCGCCCGGCCGAAACTTTTTTAACGTTAAAGAACAACCCGGATGTTCCCTTTGCTGATAGCCTTATAAAAGTAGTATCAAAAAAATATCCAGGTCAGCTTTATGACTATGCCCAGGCGGGTAATAAACTGGGATCTATTATCAGGAATATTAACGACGATGATTTTGTAAAGGCTGTAGTGAGGATGTCAAAAAGTAAAAGCGGCCAGCAATATTTTCCCTTTCTTGATAATGTAGTAAAAGGGAAAATTTCATTTGAAGAAATAGATGCTGCAGAAGGCGATTCCATACAGTACTACAAACTGCTGGTAAAAACCCAGCTTGATTATATGGATCGGCTATTGAATAAAGACACAGCACTGGCATTTAAAGAATTAACGGCAAAGCTTGAGAGAAAGGCCGAAGATGTTTTTGTGACTACTATTAATGGTTTGCATAATGAACCGGATGCAGTCAGGTTCAGATGCCTTCAAACCTTAAATGCACAAGAACTGTATTACCTCGCAGTATTGTCGGATGGGCTGATTTATACATCCAGCTATACCAACGGAGTATATCCATTGATGATGAAAAAGATCGGCAATCGGGGCGATTCATTATTGCTGAGTTTGCGTTTTGATCATTACCGCAAGTTTATCAGCCAGGCGGCTGCCTATAACACGCTGGGCAATTTTCTTTCTACTTTTCCCAGCCATGATGATGCAACCGACCTGATGAAAGCATTTGTTGGTAACCTGGAGAAAACAGAGGGGCTTGAAGATGGAGTGGATGTGGCGGATTCTTATGCAAGTATTATTGAAACAAATAAGAAGCTGGCAGAGGAAGTTTTGAATCTTGTGCAGGTAAACTATCAAAGAAATATAAACGATAATAACACGAAAGGTATTGTTATCTATAATATCCTGAACAAGCTTTTTCTTTCAGCAGATTCTACAAAGAATATAGACCTGACCAAAGAATTGGGAATTCCACCTGTTTATAATGTTCCTTTTTCTTCTCTGACAAATGAGAAAGGAGAAGTTATCGCACAGGTGTTTTTTTATGGTGATAAGGACGGACAAGGTATTTTTACTGGTTTTCAAAATATGTTTGGTGGAGGCAACTGGGCCATTGATCGCAGTAATTCACAATGGATCGTTATAAAATCCACGAAGGGTAAACCGGTTGTTATTTATGCCAACCGTCCATTACCCGAAGAAACAGGAGAAGACGACCAGGCACAGCAGGCTCTGCGTAATTATCTTGTAAAAAGTAATCTTCAGCCAACAGTGACTATACATCGGGGCCATAGTTATTTTGCTAATTCTACTATTGCCTATATGGCTCCTTCATCCCGTATTGTATTCATGGGAAGTTGCGGAGGATTTCATTTGATCGATTCTATTTTACATAAATCAACTGATGCGCATATCATTGCTTCCAAACAAATAGGTAAAACAGCTATCAATAAACCCTTCTTTCAATTACTAACGGAGAAACTGAGAAACGGCAACGGGATCGACTGGATACCATTCTGGAAAGAGTTTAAATCAAAAACTGCAGTAGAAGGGTTTGAGGATTATATTCCACCATATAAAAACCTGGGCGCCATTTTTATAAAAGCTTACCGCAAGGCAATAGGGGAGGAAGAGGGAAGCAAAGCGTTTTAGTGCCTGGAAAAAATAATAAGGGAAGAAAGCTTAACCTAAATGCTCCGAACTTCCGGGTTCTTTCTCTGTTATATCCTTAAACTTTTTTTCTTTCTTATCAACAATCAGGTTACCATCGCCATTCGATTTTATGAGAACAATCACCAGACATTTTTCCGGACTTATCTTTTGCTTGTTTACATACAATTTCACCCTTGCCCAGGCTGATACTTCACAGCTTACAAGAGTTTCAATTCCTCTTAACCGCCAGCTTTTCCATGATAATATTGATAATGAACAAAAGAGTGCAGCCAGTTTTTTGAATGACTCAAACAATAAAAATGTAATTGGCCTGATCAAACAAACTCTTACACTGAGGGTTGATCAGCTTCAGGAGATTATTGAAAAAGATAGTTTGCAGAACCATAATCAAAAACTTTATTACCTGAGAGGATTGCGAATGCTATTAAGAAACCTGCGAACCAGTTGGAAATTGAAGCAATTGGATCCTGTTAATCTTCCTGCAGTGATTGACGGTTTTGAAGAATGCATGCAGTTGGATAAAAAAGCCATTTCTATTGAAAGTTATATTGATAAATCCGGGTATGAGGTGGCGGCTCCGGTTGTCCGTTCTTCTGCTTTTGATAAAAATTCCGGGATCAATGCCGCCCGCCAACAACTTATTCTTAAATATTGTTTGCTCTATCCGGCAGAAACATTTTCAACACTAAGTACCAGCTTAAAAAATGATCCTGGTCTTCCGTTTGCAGATAGCCTGATAAAAGTAATGGGAAAAAGATACCCTGCACAATTATATACCTATGCACAGGCAGGCAATAAGCTTGGCGCTGTTATCAGAAATATCAGCGACGATGATTTTGTTAAGACTGTAACGTTGATGTCGAAAAGTAAAAGCGGCCAGCAGTATTTTCCTTTTTTGGATAATATCATCAAAGGAAAATTAACAATAGAACAAATAGATTCTTTGAAAGACGATTCATTACAATATTACCGGCTGCTGGTAAGCACACAAATAGATTATGTGCAAAGAACTGCCAATGGAGATACCGTTTATGAATTCAAATCACTGACACAAAGATTGTCGGTAAAAGCAAAAGATGTTTTTGTTAATACGATCAATGGTTTACATGAGAAACCAGATGCTATAAGGTTTCAGTGTTTGCAACCGCTGAACGCCCAGGAATTATACTATCTCGCTGTATTGACAGATGGGCTTATTTATACTTCCAGCTATACAAATGGAGTGTATCCGCTCATGATGAAAAGGATCGGCAACCGCGGCGACTCATTATTAAGAAGTTTGCATTTTGATCATTACCGGAAATTTATCAGCCAGGCCGCTGCTTATAATAAGCTAAGTAATTTTCTTTCTACATTTCAGGGAAATGATGCTGCTAAGCTGATGCAGGACTTTGTAAGCAACCTGGAAAAATCAACAGGCCTGGAAGATGGAGTAGATGTTGCAGATTCTTATGGAAGCATTGCCGGTACCAATAAAAAGCTGGCAGCGGAAGTGTTGGGGCTGGTAAACGAAAACTACCAGCGAAATCTTAAGGATAATAATAAAAGGGGAATTACTATTTATAATATCCTTTATCAACTTTTTCTTTCCGCAGACTCTTCTAAAAATATTGATCTGAGTAAGGAACTGGGTATTCCACCTGTTTATACTGTTCCTTTTTCTTCTTTGACAAATGATAAAAGTGAAGTGATTGGACAAGTTTTCTTTTATGGTGATAAAGAAACCCGGCAGATAGATTTTCCTGAGTTTCAAAACATGTTTAAAAATGCAAATTGGAGTATTGATAATACCAATCCGCAATGGATCATTATCAGATCAGTAAAAGGGAAGCCAATCAGCATATATGCCAACCGGCCATTGCCGGAAGAAACAGGAGAAGATGATAAAGCACAGCAGGCGTTGGGAGAATATCTTAAAAAAAATAGTTTATATCCAACGCTTACTATTCACCGCGGACATAGTTATTATGCTAACTCTACTATTGATTATATGGCCGCTTCCTCCCGTATTGTATTCATGGGTAGTTGTGGTGGCTTTCATTTGATCGATTCTATTTTGCATAAATCAACGGATGCACATGTTATTACTTCCAAACAAATTGGTAAAAGGGCTGTCAATAAGCCTTTCTTCCGCCTGCTAACCGAAAAACTTCGTAATGGCAGCAACATTGAATGGATTTCTTTTTGGAATGAATTTAAAAGCAATGCTAAAGTGGAAGGTTTTGAAGACTATATTCCGCCATACAAGAACCTGGGTGCTATTTTTATCAAGGCTTACAGGAAGGCAATGCAGACAGAATAACTATGAGATCATCTTTCAGAAAGCTCAGGAGACGGAAAAGAAAAAGGTTAGCCCGATGATGTTACGAGTGACGACCTTTTCAAAGCATAGACCGTTCTTCCCTCTTTAACCTCCTTTTCTCTTTTTATCTCTTAGTTTTGCTGTCTTTATAATTGATCGATTTGTCAGAAGCTTCACCAAAAAAATTTGACCTTGCCGTATTACGCCGTGTGTTCGGCTATGCTGCTCCGTATAAGAAAAAGTTTTACCTCTCAGTAGTACTTGCTATTCTTTTAGCTTTTATTACACCGGTACGTCCATTATTGATACAGGTAACGGTTAATAAGTACATCGTAGAATCAGTTGCTGCGATGGTAGTCAATATTACATTGATCCAGATCGGGCTGATATTGCTGGAAACGGTCATGCGTTTTTTATTTTCTTTTACTACAGCCTGGCTTGGACAATCCGTCGTAAAGGATATGCGGATAGCGGTATATAAAAAAATACTGGGACTAAATCTTTCTCAATTCGATAAAACGCCGATTGGTACGCTGACAACAAGAACCATTAATGATATTGAATCTATCAACGATATTTTTGCGGAAGGCCTTGTACCAATCATTGCCGATCTGCTTTCTATTGTCTGTGTATTGACTTATATGTTTTGGGTGGATTGGCAACTTACCTTAATAGCCTTAATCCCTTTCCCGATTATTATTATTGCTACTTATTATTTTAAAGAAAGCATTAATCTCTCTTTCTTCAGGGTTAGGAATGCAGTAGCCAGCCTGAATGCATTTGTACAGGAACATTTGACCGGTATGCAGGTAGTGCAGGCTTTTGCTTCGGAAGAAAGGGAATTTGAAAAATTTAAAAAAATAAACAGGCAACACCGCAATGCTAATATCAAGGCTATTTTTGCGTATTCAGTTTTTTTCCCCGTAGTAGAAATTGTGCTGGCTCTATCCGTTGGACTGGTAGTATGGTGGACAGCTAAAGAAGCATTGTCTTTACAGGAAAGCCAACAGGGGACGGTTATTGCGTTTATTCTTTGCTTAAATCTTTTATTCCGGCCATTGCGTGTATTGGCTGATAAATTCAACGTATTACAAATGGGAGTGGTGGCCAGTCAGCGGGTATTTAAAGTTTTAGACAACGATGATTTTATTCCTGAGCCGAAAGCCAGCGGGTCTCATTTATCGGCATATAAGCCTGGCCATTTGTTACAAGGAAAAGTAGAACTGGATAAAGTATGGTTTGCTTATAACAAAGAAAATTATGTATTAAAAGATATCAGCTTTATCATAAATCCCGGAGAGACTATTGCTATTGTTGGGCATACAGGTAGTGGTAAAACCACCATTATAAGTTTATTGAACCGCTTGTATCATATTCAAAAAGGCGCTATCCGGATCGATGATGTGAATATTGAAAACTATGACCTTGATTTTTTGAGAAAGAATATTGGCGTGGTTTTGCAGGATGTATTTCTTTTCTCAGGGTCGGTGATGGAGAATATTACGTTGAGAAATACAGAAATTCCGAAAGAAAAAATAATTGAAGCGGCTAAGCTGATCGATATGCATGATTTCATTATGCGTTTACCCGGTGGTTACGATTATAATGTAATGGAACGCGGCGCCACGCTTTCTATGGGACAGCGGCAATTATTATCTTTTATCCGGGCACTTCTGTACAATCCATCTATTCTTATTCTGGATGAAGCTACCTCCTCGGTCGACACGGAAAGTGAGCAGCTCATCCAGCATGCTATTGATACACTTATAAAGGGGAGAACGGCCATTGTTATTGCGCATCGTCTTTCTACTATTCGTAAAGCTGATAAGATCATTGTTCTTGATAAAGGAGAAATTAAGGAAATGGGCAGCCATGAAGAACTTTTACAGTACGGTGGTTTTTACAGCAAATTGCATGAAATGCAGTTTGAAAAGCACCCTCTAAAAACGCTGTAATCTCTAAAATATTTAGTATTTTGCAGGTGATGAAACCGCTGGATGAAAATAATAAGACTTCAATAGTGGAAGAAGCCGCCACCCCGTATATGCGGCATTTTTCTTCACAGGAAGAAGCCGAAAGGTTTAATATGATCCAAAACATAGAACGAAGCGATATGGAAAAATTCAACCTCTTTTGCAATATGCTTCGCAGGCAAAAAATGTATAGCCAGGCAAAAATTTATAATTATAGCGATCTAAAGTAATCTTTAGCTATGGATGTGCTTAATGAAAATTTGTTATAGTTCTGGCGAATTTTAAAGATGCATAATGTGATTTTTTTAATGGTTGGTGGATTTGCTGTACGTTTTAATGGGTACAATAGAGCAACCGATGATTTAAATATATGGCTAAAGGATACCATGGAGAACAGAAAGAACTTTAAAAATGCCTATGCCGAAGCAGGGTATGGAGATTACTCATCACTTGAAACTATGCAATTTGTCCCCGGTTGGACACAACTATATGTAGGCGATGGAGTGGTATTGGATATTATGACTTCTATGAAGGGATTGGAAAATTCCTCATTTGATGATTGCCTTTCCAGGTCAAGGGTGGCCGATCCTGATGGTGTACCGGTCCCTTTCCTTCATATAAATGATCTTTTGACCAATAAAAAAGCAGTGGGGCGCCCTAAGGATCAATTGGATGTTCTGGAGCTTGAAAAGATCAAAAAATACCTTGACGAAAAAGCTAAAGAGTAATTTTTGTAATTCAAGGTTTTTCACTAACCCACCCTTATCTTTGCGCCAAATTTCAGGAGCAATATGATTTCCAGGCCTTTCAAATCCTTATTGGTAGCGGCTTTTAGTCTGTTATTTGTTCTTTTTTGCCATGTAGCGATAGCTGGTGGC
>JAKFEJ010000615.1:0-8840 GCA_036675745.1 Chitinophagaceae bacterium
ACCGGCTTGTATAATAATTGCGGGACCATAATGATGATGTTTCAACTAAAAGAAGGTTAGCATTTTCCGTAGCCTTGGCATATATTTTAAACAATTCAGTTACATCGGTAATATTTTTATAAGTTGTATTCCATCCTCTTAAATTCGCAGCGAAATTGTTCCCGGGTATTACAAGATTTGCATACTCTATCACCTTAGCGTAATCTTTCTTAAACAGGTAAAACCGTGCAGCAAAAGCATACGCAGCAGCTTTGTTGAAATGATACTTTGGTACATTGTACACTTTATCTTCAATCAGGGGGATACCTTCCAGTAAATCTTTTTCTACCATTTCATATACATACTGTACCGTTTTTCTATCGTATTGTTTTATAAAAACATTTTCCGGTTCGGTAACATAAGGAATACCCGGCGATGAACCGGCTGTAGCCTCATCATAAAATTTAGAAAAAAAGTTGACCAGCATAAAATGAGCATAAGCTCTTGCAACCAATGCCTCGCCCTTTTGTGCACTATAATCATTGGGATTGCCCGCCTTACTGATAGTTTGTAATGCCTGGTTGGCCGCAGCTATGGCTGAATAGCAGGCATACCAATAAAATTCGGGGGAGTCCTGCTGATTATCCTTGGTATCGGTAAAATAGAAAGGATCACGAATTACAATATCGCTACCACCAGAACCGATATCCGCTACATTATCAGACATGGTTTCAGCAAATGACTGGTAATTAGCTTGCGGATATGCAGTGCCTAATAATTGTGATACTTTTTCAGGGGTTCCAACTGTTGCCCTGTTATCGGGTTCTTTATCAAGATATTTTTTACACCCCACACTGGCAGTAATCAGCAAACAAAAAGATGTATATAAAATAATTTGTTTCATTTGTTTATTTTTTATTGCTTTTAGCCAAATGGAATTCGCCAATAAACATCGCGGGTCGGCGATCAGCATTATCATGGCTCATTTCATCATTTATCAATTTATAGTCCTGCTTTTATTGAAAGGGTAAACTGTTTTTGAATAGGTTGCGCTACACCTCCGGTATTAAAAAATTCAGGATCCTGTCCTTTTAATTTCGGATCAGCATAGATTAACCAGGGATTTGCAGAAACGGCCGTAACCGATAATGAATTTAACCCTATCTTTTTTAGTGCCTCCGGGCTCAGATTATAAGTAAGCGATACTGTTTTTAACCTTACAAAACCGCCATCAGCTACTCTTGCTGATGAATAATTATAATTGTTGTATGGAGCAGCACCGCTTGCATTTACCAGGTAACGGGCATACGCATCAAGCACTGACGGAACATTTGTTACCAGTTCATCTCCGGGCATTACCCAGCGGTCTAAAAATTCTTTGGGCATGGCATCAAAATCGGAATAAGTAGTTCTGAACGCGGGATATAACCTGATCTTATTACCCGCCTGGTAAGTAATAAAAACATTTAATGAAAACGCTTTATAATTAAATGTGTTGGAAAAACCACCGGTGAACTTAGGATCAACAGAACCTTCAAATACAAGATTGGAGATTCCTTCATCCTGCAAATACACATTCGGACTTACTTCGCCCTTTTCGTTTATAAAAGTTGGTACGCCGGTAAGATGATCCAAACCATTATACCTTATAGAAAATAAACTATTGACAGGATAACCCACCGTATTTCCACCTTCTGCTTTTACCAGGTCAAATATGATAGGCTGGTTCCTGGCATTTGTGATTTTAGTTTTGCTATAACCAAAAGTAAGATTGGCTCTCCATCCCCAGTCTTGTTTACGAAAGATCTGACCGCCTATTAATGCTTCAGCCCCGTGTGCATCCATGTCTGCATAATTAGCCGCTTTAATTGCTTCTCCGCCTATACCACCTGTTTTGATCAGGCTGATCAGGTCAAAACTTTGTCTTTGAAACACATCCAGGCTCATATTCATTCTGCCTTTAAACAAACTGGCGTCTAAGCCAATATTTGTCTGATAATTTTTTTCCCAGGTAAGGTCTGAGTTCTCCAAATTTGCAATTTGTATAACTGATTCCCGTTCGAGCGGGAAGGTTCTGTTGGTAGTAAGGCTTCTTAATACTACACCGGAATTTGTTGCCGGACCCAGGCTTGCTGTAAGACCATAGCTTGCTCTCAGTTTCAAAAAGTCAATCCAGTCAACATCATAAAGAAAAGATTCTTCTTCCATGTTCCAGGCGCCACCAAAACTCCAGGTAGGCAACCATCTTGCTTTTCTTGATGATCCTAATTTATTGGAGCCGTCGTAACGAACGGTACCGTAAAAATTATATTTCTTGTTATAAGTGTATTGACCATTAAGATAGAATGCCGCAAAGCGATCGAATTCTTTACCCATTCCATAATAAATAAAATTCGATTCAATGGTTTGCTTAAGAATGCGGTAATCTACAAAAGGAATACCGCCATTGTCGTACTGATAACCGTATCCTGTATTGGAGAAATTCTGCCTGTCAGCAGATTTCACCTGCTGGCCTAACAAAACATTTATGGTGTGTTTATCACCAATAGTGTTAGTGTAATTCAAACTATTCCTTACGTCGAAGGAGACAAGTTTATCTTCAGTGCGGTTATAAAATCCGCCATAAGGCAAAACAACAACAGGGGGGGCGGAAGGATTATCAGGATCGGTGTACAAAAACTTGTTGCGGGAAGCAATAGTTGCATTATCATTAGCCCTGTATGCATTCGCCATATTTGCATTTTCGGTTATCTCATGTTCCCGTGTTGATTTTACATAACGCAAAGCCCCTATAAATTCGTAGCGCAGGTTTTTGTTGATCTTATACCCTAATTCACCTTGTAGTTTTAAATCAATGACATTAAGATCAAGCCTGTTATTCTTTAATTCATCTATGATATTAAATGGAGCAAAATTTCTTCTGAAATATTCCAGGTTATTATTTTCGTCGTGAGATGTTAATGTCCGGCTTGTATTTAAGGCATAACTAAAAGGGTTAATATCAAAATCCCGGTCAAACTGCCCGGAGACAGGATTGCTTACACGGCTTAATGCACCTGGAGCTTTTTGCTGACGCACAGATCCCACTGTCATAAAACCAGCCGTTAACCTATCAGAAAAATTATAATTATTCCGGAAGTTGAGTGTGTACCGTTTTACATTATCTGCTATCGTCCATCCATTATCATTGTAAAAACTGGTAGAAAAAAAACTTTGCGATTTATCCGTCCCGGACGAAATACTTAACGAATGTTCCTGCACCAATGAATTACGGAATAAAATATCAAACCAGTCCGTATTAGCCAGCGCATATTTTTTCAAAAATGCCGCTTTTGCTTCTGTTGTATTTTGTAAGGCGAAATCTCCATTTGCATCGGGTGTGTTAATCAGGTCAAACATCTTTCCATACACTCCAAAATTTGGTCCGCTAAGTATATCAGAGTTTAATATTCCTTTTCTTTCAAGCTCTCCTAACACAGACATTTGTTGAGCTGAATTCATAATATTGTACTCACCGTAATAAGGTTTTAATTGTGTACTGAAATTGCCGGTATAAGAAATAGCGAGTTTACCAGAGCGACCTTTTTTGGTGGTAATGACAACAACGCCATTCATAGCTCTTGCGCCATATAATGCCGTTGCGGCAGCATCTTTAAGAATGTCAAATGTTTCAATGTCGTTTGCGTTTATTCCGGCAACTGATGACCCCAGCAAAGTAGTAGGATCTCCGCTTGATAATTGGTCATTTGAAATATTAATGATGTCTTCCAGCACCACTCCATCTACAACCCATAAAGGTTTATTGTCCCCGTTGATAGATGTAGCACCGCGAACACGAACTTTTGGTGCACTTCCAAACGTACTGGATACATTCTGTACTGAAACGCCGGCAGCCCGTCCTTCAAGCATACGGCTTACATCAATAACTCCATCAATTTTTACGTCTGCAGCCTTTAATGTTACCGCTGCACCTGTAAATTTCTTTTTATCTATTCTTTGAAAACCCGTTACAATTACATCCTGCAGGTTAGTGACATCCACACGCATAATAACATTGATGGAAGCTTGCCCTGCCGACAATGTTATTTCCTGTGTTTCTAACCCTACATAACTTATCACTAAAACAGACCTTGCAGGAACACCATTTAAAACAAAATCTCCGGATTGGTTGGTGCTGGTGCCGGTCTTGGAATTTTTTATCCCTACCGAAACGCCTGACAAAGGGCTTCCTAAAGTGTCAGTTATTTTTCCCCGGATAGTACCGCTTTGGGCATGTACTGTTGATCCTGAAATCAAGAAAAAAATGAAAAAGCCCATGAGGCAGGTAAACTTCTTAAAATTTACAGTCCGAACATTGGGTTGTCCCAACGCTTTTTTCATCATAGTCTTTTTTTAAATGATTTAATAATATATGTTTCGTATTGCATGTATTCAACCAAAAAATGAAATATAGAAATGCAAGAATATTTATAACTACTTATAAATCTACAAAGAGTTTATTAAATACATTAAATTTCAAAGAATGTGTTTACATTAAAAATTTTGTCCACCCATTTTTAAATCCGATATCGGATCGCTGGCTATCAAATACCCCTGAGTTTTCCCGTAGTGAACTAAATAATCGCCGCTCTTAAGAGAAAGCACATTATACCTATAGCTTATAGTTGTAATGTATATACTCAATGAGAAGATTAATAAGAAAAACGCTGCTTGAAAAGATGCTTTTTGTAACAAACGTCCCTTTTAGCTCATTTAATAATATAGAAAAGACAATCTATTGTTTAAGCAACCTGAAGACCTGTTTTTTCTCTCCTGCTTTTACTTGCAGAAAATATAGTCCCGGCGCAAACTGCGGGCCACTCAAATCAATTTCAGCTTTTTGTATAAAAGCATTACCGGTAAATTGCACCTGGCGGATTAATTTTCCATTTATATCAAATACTTTTCCTCCAACTGCTTCGCCTTCATCTACCTGGTACGCCAGGTAAAACATACCTGATGACGGGTTCGGATAAATCTGCCATACTAATTCATTAGTAAAGAATACGGGCCTGACAACTGAATAAGAAAAACTACCATCGTGGTCTATCGTTTTCAGGCGATAATACCGAACCCCGGATTTCTGATTTTCTAAATCAATAAACTGGTAATCCTGCTGCGTTGTAATATTTCCATTACTTTTTATTTCGCCAATCTTTACAAAATGATTTAACCGGTATTCTTCATTTCCTTTCGCCACTTCCACCTCATATTTAGCCGTATAATACTCAGAAGCTGTTGTCCATTTTACTGCTACATTATTATCCGCCTGTTTTGTCGCGGTAAAACTGATAAGATCTACCGGCCAGGAATGACCATTACTAATTGCACCAGTAGTAAGCCAGAATTCAGAAAAGTTTTTCACCCTGAATTCCGCATAGTATCCCTTATCAAAAGGAACTATTGCAACATTATCACTATTCAAAAAAAGCCATTTGCCAATATTATTATCCGCAAAATCTCCATTTTCAAGGGCATCATTCACATCACTGTATTTAGAAACTCCCAACTCATAGGCTGTTGTTGGTTTAGTACAGGTATCGCAACCTGTTGCATTGATCATCTTCTCTGTTTCCGTATCAAGAAAATAAAAACGAACGGTAGCGGAATCTACCAGGTTTACTGTTGCCGGTTTTATAGTGATATTCCGGCTATGATAATATTGCCCGCTATCTATGCGAACTGCGCCTGTATCAATAAATGCCTGTACATCTGTGCTACCCATACTCTGCCCATTCGGATTAACAGAAGCAATAATTTTTCCTTCCACAACAAAATCAATCCAGTTATTTCCATTAACAGCCGGTTGATTGCTTACAACACTTGTATACGGCGGCCCGTCATATATACTATAAACGCTGTCATAAATATGGATATCATCAATAGCAATTCCTTCCCGGCTTGTATAAGGATCAGACTCCATGACAAAACGCAGCATCAAACGATCAATATTCACCGGCAATGGAATGGAGGCCACATGCCAGCGGGTATAATCCTGACTACTCCACACATGATTACCAGCATAGTTTTTATCATACCAATTTGTGCCAGCTCCTGTGGCTCCTAATTTAGTCCATGTCTTTCCATCTTCGGAATACTCCATATAGCCTGCATCACATAAAGTAGTGCCGCAATCTTCAAGGTCAATTGCTATACTCATACTTAATATTGGCTTCACCAAACCCGCCATATCAAAACAGGGTGAATACAAATAAGATTTTTCAAGATCATTATAATTTCCTGCCAGGGTTGTTTTCCAGGCCTTATTTCCGCTTGCCGCCCGGTTTATTTTAATTGAAGCCGGTGTACCATATTGCCATGAATTGTTTTTCCCTTCGGAATGCCATGACCCGTCACCTGCTTCAAAATTCTGGAGATAAGGAAATGAAGAAATAACCGGTGAATTATAAAGGGTCAATACAGCTGTATCATTGTTTCTATAAGTATCGGCTGCCAGGTCTACCCATACTTTTATGGTATGACTGCCTAAAGCAGATAGATCAGCTGCTGCTGCAAACGAAAATGGAATAATTGTTTTACCTGCAATAGAAGATACTGTTTCAATAACAACAGGGTTATTGTCTACCTGGTATTTTACAGGAATGGCAGAAATAGTAATGCCTGCACTATTGCGGATCGTTATCTTAACCGGTACTGCATTATCCAAACCACAACCTGCTGATTCCGGTGTATCAATACTGATCAGTTGAATATCATTTGATACCTTATATAAGCGAATATCATCGAAGGTATAGCCAGCGGCATTTTCTCTATCCGATACGTTCATGTGGCCCCACTGCACCCAACGAACCTGGAAACTGGACGAAAAATTCTGAGCACCAGCATCAAGTAAACTGCTTAGCTCAATGCCCTGTGCTTTTTTATAAATACCGGCCTCAGCCTGGTTTGCATATAAATCATACGCTTGTATCCATGGTTTTTGATCATCCCCTCTTATCCATACCTTATTGGCTGCATTTGATAGTTGCTTATGATGGTTATACATAAAATCAAGGCGGATATCATCCACGGCCTTGTCATAACCCAGCAAGTTAAATGTGGCCGTAAGAGAATCTGTCGTGCCGCCAGCATTGTACCTATCCGCATCTAATGTCAAAGCTTTGCTTCCTGAATTAGCGATACCACTGTTTACGAAAGAGCGGATCTGCCCAAAAGCTGTCGAGCTTACAAAATCATATCTATCCAGCCCCTTCAAGCCTGTCTGTGGAGTGGTATGAGATTGTATGGTGGCGGCCTCCATGTCATCAATAAAATCAGTTGCCAGATCAATGAAAGGATTGTCTAATTGTTTGAATGTTTTTAAAATGGTGTCGTTTTTAGATACGGGATCACCGGGATAAGATACACTCACTTTCAAATCATAAGATCCGGTTGCGGACATATTAACCGGTGTAGCAAATGTATAATTAAAAGATAAACGGCTTCCGATATTAGGAGCTATTATAGTTTCATTCACAGGTGGGTTTGAATCAATGATATAAGTTACTGGTATATTGCCGGAGGTCGGTGCATTATCCAGGTTTTCAATACGGATAGTAATCGAAGTAGTATTTGAAAGTTCGGTTGTTGTAAACTTTCTTCCTGATACCGCAGGTGAAATAATTGCATCAATCTTTACATCTTTATCAGAAATAGTGCCGCTACAAGTTCCCGTGTTGGGCTGGCGAGTTACAGCAAGAGCTCTTCTTCCCGGGTTACCATTTACTCTTGCACGTACAGAAACCCAATACGCAGAATCTTTTGAAAGGCCACTGATGGTATAGGAGTTAGCGGTAGTGGTAGCTACAGGAACCATCTCCTCTCCCTGCAATAACATTACTTCGTAATCAGTAGCGCCGGAAATAGCTGCCCAATTGATCGCAATATATCCTTCGCATTGATTGCCTACCGGTGCAAGCGTAATAACAGGAACGCCAATGATAGTAAATGCTTCACTGATACTTTCAATACCGGTACCATTATGAATGACCTTTATTTTTGCCTGGCTGGTAGCAGCAGCAGGTACTGTCCAACGTATCTGGCTGCTATCAGCAGCTACATTGGTGCCATTAATAACCTCCGTCCAGTTGGCGCCATTATCCAATGAATATTGTAGTGTAAAATCATTGGCAGGATTTCCATAAGAATCCCAGTGGATATTTATTAGATCCCCGCCTCGTAAATGTTCTCCTCCTGCCGGGTAGGTGATTGTGGTTGAAACAGCGATGGTATCAAAGACCAAAAAATATTCCTGCTGACCGCCAACCGGGATGGCTGTTCCTTTAACTGAAAATGTATAAGTTCCGGGAACAGGATTATTAATAACCACCTGTTCAATATTGTTGGCATGGTCAACCCCCGTAATTGCCGGATCATTTACATTAGCCGGAGATGCATTTAATAACTGTGGCAAATGAATAGTTGCGGCAGGATCTGTCACCTGCAGATCAAGATCATTTATCAATGCATTGCTGGCAAGTACGGCAGCAGCAGGATCATTCCAGTATAGCATTACTTTCAATTGCGCTATTGAGGAACCAACAGGTATCATAATGCTATGAGCATTGGTTGCCGCTGTATTTACAGTCGTGTTGAAATAATTATTTTTCTCCAGCATTGTTACTGAGCGCAGCAGGTTCATCCATCCAAATCCGTAACTAAAATCAGGCCCTGCATTCCCTTTGTCGGTAGCGCCATTGCAAAGCAATGCTTTCATCAATCCGTTTTTGGGATTGACATTCCCGTGCAATTGCTTATATCGTTGATACAATAATGCAAGACCTCCGCTTACTGCCGGTGAAGCCATGCTGGTACCTGAACTA
>JAKFEJ010000736.1:0-8797 GCA_036675745.1 Chitinophagaceae bacterium
ATGATAAAATTTTTGTTCCTTCTTTCATTTATGTGTATTAACACTTATTCTTTCACCCAATCCGCTTCCATTTCAGGTAGAATTAAAAATGCAAAAGGCAGGATCATTTCATTTACCAGGTTATCACAGACACTGTCAACCTATGAATTTAAAATGGCGTATGTCCAAATACAGGTTGATAAAGAAGGATCATTCAAAACTGCATTTGAGATAGAAGAGCCGGAAATTATTAAGGCCACTCTGTATGATAGCCTTGACAAACTGGAGCTTCAGTATAATTTCTTCCTGACTCCCGGGGATAAATTGCAGATTTTCGCAGTTGCCGGCGAGCCGGTAGAAAAAGCAAAGGTAACCGGCAAGGGCGCCAATAATAATCAGCCATTAGCCCTATTTACAGACTATGACAGTATAGATGTGTTTTATAAAGACACGCTTCCGGATAGGATTTATAATTACGTACTTAAAACAAATAACGAACACCGGCGACTACTTAAAACTTATATCAACCAATACCAACCCTCAAAGGAATTTATTGAAGCATGGGATTATCATCTTGCCTATAAACCTGCAGAAACTTATTATGATTTTGAACATAGTAATGCTTTTGATATAAGAGAAGTTTATAAAAGAAATAAAGACAAGTGGCTGGAAAGACGGCAAGAATTATTCAAAGCAATTCGCCTTTCAAATGATAGCGCATTAGCGGCGCCGGCCTACCGCAGTCTTGTAAGGTATTATTTATTACGTACCAAGGAAACACTATGGAGACTTGCTTATGAAAACAGGTCTGCTTTTTTGCAGGAATGGTATGCGGATGATACAACAAAGGGATGGTCTGCTTTTCAAAAGGATGCGGAAAATCAATTGCTGCAACGGATTATTGAAAAAACATCCACGGGTAAAACAAAAGAATATGCTTACGCTTTATTATTGGAAGGATCAATTAACCGCAGTTCAATTGTGAACCTGGTTGCCATCTACAATGATTTTACAAAACAATACCCGGCCAGTAAATACAGGAAGTTTTTTGATGGGCCTGTTGCCACCATAAACAAGCAACAGCAAAAACCTCTTACGGATAAAATGGTATTTATAAGAAAAGGAGAAACATTTACTACCTGGGAAGAAGTACTGGAACAAGTGAAAGGCAAAACTGTTTTGCTGGATATGTGGGGAACCTGGTGTGGGCCCTGCCGTTCAGAAATTAAAGAAAATGGGCCGGCCATCAAAGAACATTTCAAAAAGAAAGGACTTGATTATTTATACATCGCTAATTATGATGAGAAAAAGAAAGAGACATGGGAAAAACTGATTGCTTTTTTTGATATGGAAGGTTATCATATCCTGGCCAATGAAAAACTTACTAAAGATATTATGGCTAAAATAAAAGGAAAAGGCTATCCTACCTATGCGATCATTGACAAATATGGCAATGTTGAATTGTCTGGAGCAGGTTACCCGATGGACAGGGAAAAGTTGATAAAGCAATTGGAAGAAACGTTAGAGAAAGAATAAGGTTTTAAATATCAGTTACCACCTTGACTACAGGAAATGGGCAGACTGCCCCGGGCCTATGATGAAAACTGTTTTGCACTAACAGGGTATAGTTTCATTCTTTTATTAATTGATTCCGCACAAGTATAAAACTAACATTAAACAAAGAAGGTTAAATTGCAGCTGACAAGTTCAACCACCACCTTTCATGAGAAGCCTGTTTTTAGTCCTTTGCCTGTTAGTAGCAGCACAATTAAGTTTTGCCCAATCCTATAATCCTGCTGACTCGGCTACTGTTATCCGTATCATTGATAACATGGTGGCATTAAATAATACGGATATAAAAAAACAGGATAGTTTAATCCAGGAGGCCATACAGCTTTCGGCGAAACTGGAAAGAAAGGATTACCTGTTAAAATTTTATCACCTCTGGTCGGCGTTGAAACTCCAACAAAATGAATACCGGCAGGCTATTGATCTCTGTCAAAAAGCTATTAATGCGGCCAAAGAGGCTTCTCTTGAAAATGATATTTCTTTCCGTGATGCAGTTACCCAGCTTACCATGTGCTATTCCTATATGAATAAACAGGATAGTTGTATCCGCTGGGCGGTATATGGAAAAGATCTTTGCAGGCAGGCAAAAGATGATTTTAACTACAGCATATTGCAAACGCTGGAAGCAATCAACCGTACCGGCGATTGGTCGGATAAAAGAATTGAAGCCTTATATGATTCAGCCATACTGCTTGCGACCTATACTGACAATCCGCATGACGATATGATGGCGGGCTATAACAAAGCGTATTTTTTGCAGGTAACTGCAAAACAGGATTGGGTGCGTTCCATCGAAACGCTGACAGCACTTCAAAAGATAATTGATCATCCGGGTTTGTCAGTAAATAAAGTCAAACCTTATCACCGTGTTTCTTTTTGGTTTCGTGGTGCCAGGATATCCGTATATGCAGAGCTCAGTCATTTGTATTTCCAGTTATCCGACTTGGATGATGCTTGCTATTACCAGGAAGAGATGGTAAAAGAATACCGCCGGATTGGCAACTATACTTACCTGCCCTATCTCTGGAGTGATCTCGCCATGTATGAGACGTTTCGTGGGGATGCTCAGAAAGTAAAGCATATCTATGATAGTTGCAGACTGCTTATCCGTGAACATTTTAAGAAAGAAGATATTCCGATACCTTCTTTCTATTATGCAGGCGGGTGGTTAGCTGAGCAAAAAAAGAACTATGACGAAGCGATTCCTTTGTATCAAAAAGCCATAGCCGCTGCGGAACCGGGATTTCATGTCGCAAGCCTGGCTTTGTTCAGGTCTTATGCAAAGGACGGCAGGAATGCAGAAGCTGATTCATTACGGATAGCTATCACTGGTAAATTAGAAAGGCATCATATTTTTTTTCATAAAGTGCTTTTTAAAAAAGAACTCGCTAATTATTACAACTTACGGGGGAACGAAGAGTTGGCTACCCAATCTTTGCTGGAGTATTACCAGTTAAAAGATTCAATAACAACTGCGGCACGTTATTATATGGTGAATGAAGTAGAGACTCGTTTCAAAACCCGTGAACGTGAAAAAGAGATAGGAGTGATGAATAAAGAGAAACTGGTACAGCAAAAAGAATTACAGCAAAAGAAATGGGAGAATATTTTTTTGATTGGCGGTGTTATTTTATTTCTTGGGCTGTCGGTTGTATTTTATCTCTTTTATAAGAACAAAAAGCAACAGGCTGTTTTGCTGAAACAAAAAAATCAACAGATCGAAACGCTGATCCGGGAACTGCATCACAGGGTTAAAAACAATCTGCAGGTAGTTTCCAGCCTGATGTCGCTGCAGTCGAACCGGCTTGACGATGATAAAGCAAAACAAGCATTGGAAGAAGGCAAGACAAGGGTAGATGCCATGGCGATGATCCATCAGAAATTATACATGGATAATGAACTGGCAGCAGTGGATATGTCGGATTATTTAAAAAGTCTTTCCCTGTCACTGGCAAATAGTTTTGGTTTTGATAATACGAATGTGCAAACCATAATTGAACTTCCTGACCAATCAATGGATATTGACAGGGCTATACCAATAGGACTAATTGTAAACGAATTGGTGACCAACGCTTTTAAACATGCATTCAAGGATATCAGCCATCCACTCATTGCCATATCTTTAAAGCAAAACGAAGAAAAATCAATTGAATTGAAAGTAGCGGATAATGGAAAAGGGCTGCAACCCGCTGCTGATTTTAAAAAGTCGGGATCATTTGGTATGAAACTGGTACATACCCTGGTAGATCAGTTGAATGGAGAATTAAGTATTAACCAACACCAGGGAACTGTATTTACAATTGACATCAGAGCATAAATAATCATGAACGAAAAAGACACCGTGCTGATAATAGAGGATGAACTCATAACAGCCGAAAGTATCTCAGAACTTTTGGCGGAAGAAGATTATAATATAGTTGGGATAGCCAAAGACGCTAATACCGCATTGCGACTATGCAAAGAAAGCGAAGAGCCGCCGCAGGTAATTGTTTGTGATATTAATATTAAAGGGGCTGTAAAAGGGGTGGAACTTGCGGGACAATTAAAAAAAATATATGACTGCGAAATTATTTTTCTGACAGCTTATTCCGATACCAAAACACTGGAATCCGCTTTTGAAACCGACCCGGTAATGTATGTAATAAAACCCTACAACGATACACAGTTGCTGGTAGCTGTGCAGATGGCTTTTCATAAATTGTTCAAAAAGGAAAAATCAGTTGCTGAAAAAAAACTGGATCTGACAGAAAGAGAAAAAGAAATAGCCCAGTTAGTAGCCAATGGTTTTTCTTCCAAGCAGATTGCCAGCAGGCTTACCATCAGCATAGAAACCGTAAAAACACACCGCCGCCGCATGCTGCAAAAAAATAATATCAGCAGCTTTCCTCATTTGGTGTATTTGATGAATGCTCATTCCTGATAGCTATCAGCAAGCTTGTACCCCTTTTGGGGTATTGATTCCTCTCCTTTTCAATATTAGTTTTGAGCTGTCTGATCAAAATCAGATGCACGAAACATTTAGTCTTAAGAAAAACCGAACCACATGAAAACCTTTTTTAGCAGCCTTTCTTTGCCATTAGCTATCACTGCGGCCCGAACACCTTCCACTTATACCCGCAAACAATACTTTGCCATTACCGGCGAATAATATATTATCAACAGTACTTATCAGCCAGATTAAAAACGAACCAGCTAAATGCTGCCTTCTATAAGTTTAAATAAACCACCATGAAACAATTATCCGTACCAGTTCTGTTATTAGTTTTTTTAATTGCCGCTTGTTCAAAACAGGATAAAAATGCTGACCCGCCTGTTGAAACGACAACGCTTTCACTAAATGTTGCTGAGGCATTGCCCGGCGATGCTCTTATGGTGAAGACAGATAAACCCATTACATCTGCAGAGGTTAATATCACATTAAACGGCGCCACTATAAAAGGATATGCCAGCGGTGATTCCGCCTATGTTTTTATGGTCCCTGTCATCGCTCCGGGTACAGTATCTCTTTCCATTCCAGCTTTGCCTCAATCAAATACATTAAACTTAATCATAAAAAATTATACACGGATTTCAGATCCACAGATAATAATTGATGAATACGTTACTAAAAGAAACAGGAGCATTGACTCTGTTACAAAAGTGGTTGATGGCAGCAATTTTCAGCCTTCTCCTGCAAGTATTGTTTTGCTTAACCAGGTAAAGGAAGAATGGAATTTGCAGATCAATGGCCTTTCTGCCAATGATAAGGAATTGCTGGCTTATGTGTTACAACGTAACATGCTGGATCCCGAACAATATTCTTTCACAGAATTGCCGGCTGGTTATTATGCAAAACCCGGAGATCTGAAAGGTGATGTTGGGGATAAGCTGGTAGCCATTGCCAAAAACTATGTAACAGCCAAAGTAGTATGCCTCAGTTCAATCCCTTTTTTACTGGGAACAGGGGTAGCTTTTTTTGTTGCTCCTAATCCGATATCGGCGCTTGTTTTCCTTGGCGTGTTTACCACTTTTGTTATTTCACGGGAAGTGGCAATAAGAAGAGCAGAAGAAGTAGGCCACTTGAAAGGTGTAGCTGAAGCTGTAACGGAAACCGATGCACTTCGCATGGCCGAGTTTTTCAATAATTCTGAAAAATCATTGAGTATGACGGTAGGTTTTCGAAACCTGTCAACCGCAGATGCAACTATTCATCCTGATATTAACACGGCATTTACAACAGAGCAAACTTTTGTAGCTAAGGACAAAGAAGTGGAAGCGATGTATATAAAAGCAACAGCGAAAACAACCAAGCTGAAAGGGGCCTATCCTTCTTATACAAGCATTATCGGTAAGAAGGCCAAAGGAACTATAGACCTATCGATTGAAGGAAGCAATATTCTTGTAAAAGGAGTGAGTGATCCGAGGATCAATTATAACAGCTCTCTTTCCGGAACAACGAGGAAAGTAAAGATCACGTCTACTGCAACTACGGAAATCAATTTCAATTTACAGGTAGCTTATAAGCGGACACTTGATGGAAAGGAGTTTACAAAAGAAATTGCCTGCCTGTATAAACCAGAATTTGATTCGACAGAATTATATACAATTTCATCAGTTGGTAAATACAGGGTAAATAATTATAAAGGGAATGGACCGAATAGTGAATTGTATTGTGAATTAAAATCAGATGGGCAGGTTGTATATACTATTTATAACGACCCAAGCTGGGCCGATGGATCAACTTTCGGCGCCTCATGGAGTATTGCAAAACAAAATGGACGATATTATCATTCACAAAGTGGATTCTGGCATTATGGGTTTCCAAATATCGTTGTTGAGTCCCCATTAACTTACCCTGTCAGTAGTTTTAATTACCACAACGGAACGGTGTATTCAAAGTAATAATATTCCACTCAAAAAAAGCCCGATGATTTTAAGTCATCGGGTTTTAAAATACTAAATGGCGCCTGCGTTTACATTTCTCCTGGTGAAATGATATTTAAAGAAAACAGTCTATGCGTATTTTCAAAAAAGAACAGACAGTTGTATAGAATTTATCCGGATTAAAACAATTAGTAATTGAAATATTAAAAAATAAATATGAAAAAGCTACTAACAGTATTAATAGTATCATCATTTTTGGCATCCTGCGAAAAAGAAGAGAGCGGCTATGGTAACTACATACTTGGGATTAACAATACATCAGGCACCAGCCAGCATGTAGGAATATATATTGATGGCGAAATGAAAGGATCTGTTGTTGCGTTGACGGGTGTAAATGGTTATGGCACTTGCGGAGACCTTGTTCTTTCGGCTCAAAAAGAAAATGTAGTGGTAGTTACCTATGTACCGGCGGGCAAGCACAAAGTTGAAATAAGAGATTTTGGCACGTTTGGCCCGGTTAAGGTTTTTAGTTCTGGTGAATTTACTATGAAAGGGGACGGATGCGTTACGCAGCAAGCCGATTTATAAGTGATGTTCCTTGCCTTATGTCTCCAGGGTCAGGGAATAAAATATCGGGTGTTTGTAATAGATATCACAGGTATAAAAAATTTAAAAAATGAAACTAATCATAATAACAATTCTGGCTGTTTTCTGTCTGAACAAGGTGCATGCTCAATCCTCATATTGATGACATAAATAACATTGTTAGAATCAGCTATGCTTATTCATTTGAAATGCTGATGCTCACATTTTCACCATAAGATCCATATACAGAAAGGGAGATGGCCACTTTTTTCCCATTCGTCATAGCGCCGGCAATCGTAAACGAGGGGCGCACAGTATTATCATCATCTCTGCTGCTTTGCCAAGCCGGGATAGCAGCTTTTAATACCTTGACCCATGTTTCAAAAACCCGTTTGGCAACTTCATTATTTACAGAATGAACAATATCGGCAGAATAGCTATAATAAGTTCCTGCCCTCGTCCTGAACTCTCCAACTGTTTTATCTTCTACAACTTCTTTTTTTACAAGCGCATTTTTAAATCCAAGATCTACTATACAGGTGTAGTAGGTTGATTTGGAAAACATGTCAACGCCTCTTCTAAGCGGTTCTTTTTCTTCGCTCAATAAACCACTGTAGCTATTAACAGCGCCTGCAAGCAATTTGTAAAGCAATGGTTTTACAGTGGTAATATCCGTAGAGGGTTCCACTGCACCAATTTTACGTTTTCTGTCCATTGCCTCGGAATGGATGTTGGTGAATCCTTCCACTTGATCAATCTTAGTGTACCACCTCACGGCTTCATCAGGGTCTTTGCGGCCAAGGCCTGTTCCCTTTTCATATAGTTCGCCCAATTTCAGCATGGCGGGCAGGTGATCATAATTAGCTCCTTTTTTATACCAATATAATGCTCCGGATATGTTGTTTTCTTTCATTTGCATATTTCCCAGGTACCAGGCAGCTTCAGGTTTTCCCTTATTGGCTGATTTCGTGTAGAGATCAGTGGCTTTCTTCGTATCAGCGCCAACGCCTATACCTTTTTCATACCGGTAACCAAGAACCAGCAAAGCATCGGCATTGTCCTTATCGGCCGATTGTATGAGCCAATATAATCCCTGCAAAGAATCCTTGCTTACCCCGATGCCTGTATTATAACAATGATAAAGCATATTCATGGCATCTGTATTGCCAGCCTGGGCCGACTTCTCAAACCACTTTACTCCCTCGGTAAGGTTTTCAGGTTTATCTTTTCCAATGGTTATGAAAGTAACGCCAAGTTTTTGCTGTTGGTCGGGACTTAAATAAACACTGTGCTGCAGGTAAAGCATCCGGGCATCATCATATTTTTGCTGTGCATATAACCTGTCGGCTGTAGTAAGTGATTCCTTTTGTTTTTTTGATTGTGCTGTGGCAAAAGAAGAAACAAAGAAAAACAGGATAGCGAGACAGCCGGTTGAATAACGGTGAGTTGTTTTATACATAAGGTGGGTTTGACTTGAAGAGCTAAATATATAAAAAAAGTGCATTGTACCACTATCAGACTGCGTCATCCCCAACAAATAGTTATGTGAATTTGTAAAGCGATTTCAGTCTGTAGAATGTGTCAGCCTGCAGAGTGTCGTCTTGGTGGTTGAGTGTTTTTAATTTATATGGGCTGGGCAAACAGGATTTATTCTTTTGCGCAGGCAATGAAGTTCATTGCAATGCAAATCTTAATTAAGTTTCCAACTGCTTTACTATTTTGTACCTCTTTTGGGGTATATAGTTATCAGCAACAAAAACGTTACTTTACCGTTTTAAAGAATTACAAGCCAAACTAATCC
>JAKFEJ010000485.1:0-8769 GCA_036675745.1 Chitinophagaceae bacterium
TGATGGAATGGCTGAATATTGTTGTAAGAGTCATGCATATCACATTCGGTATAGCCTGGATCGGCGCCTCTTTCTATTTTGTTTTTTTGGAAAATGCGTTGAACAGGAAAGATAATATCCGCGATGAGATAGCCGGTGATCTCTGGGCTGTACATGGCGGCGGTTTTTATTATTTGGAAAAATATAAAGTCGCCCCAAAAATAATTCCGAAGAACCTTCACTGGTTCAAATATGAAGCCTATTTCACCTGGCTTTCAGGATTTGGCCTTTTGTTTATCATCTATTATTTCAACGCCTCGGCTACTATGATCGATGCCAATGTGCTTAAGCTTAGCACAACTGCCGCTATCAGTATTAGTATTGGCTCTTTTATTGTCGCCTGGCTTCTTTATGATCTGCTTTGTAAATCACCATTAGTAAAAAAAGCCTGGTTGTTTACACTTGTTGGTATACTATTATTAACGGGCTTTGCTTATTTCTATAGCCAGGTATTTAGTGGCCGTGCTGCCTTTATTCATTTCGGCGCTATGATCGGGAGCATTATGGTAGCGAATGTATTTTTTGTCATCATTCCTTCCCAGAAAGCAATGGTCAATGCTGCAAAAAAGGGAATGCTTCCTGATCCTGCCAAAGGAAAAAATGCTTTGTTCCGTTCACTGCATAATAATTATTTTACATTACCGGTTTTGTTCGTAATGGTTAGCAACCATTTTCCCAGCACATTCGGAAATAAATATCAGTGGATCGTTCTTGCAGCCATTACACTTGGTAGTGCCGGCATCAAACATTGGCTCAATCTGCGGGAACGTGGGCGACTAAGCATCTGGATCATGCCCGCATCAGTTATATTATTGTTGGCTGTCGCTTATGCAACAGCACCACAATCTTCTACTATAAAATGCAAGGATGTTAGTTTTGCTGAAGTCAATACGATCATTACACAACGTTGCATCAGTTGTCACTCATCCCGGCCAACAGATGATGTGTACACCGCCCCACCCAATGGTGTGATCTATGATACACCCAACGATATTGTAAAAAAGATAGACGCCATCATGCAACGGGTGGTTATCACTCATACAATGCCGCAGAATAATAAAACCAATATGACACCGGAAGAACGTGATATTATCAGGTGTTGGATTGAGCAGGGAGCCGTTATAAAATAATTTATCCGGTAATTTTAGATTTCACTGGACAAGTTTGTTCATTCTGTTGTACAGTCAAAGACGATCAGCATTTTTGCTATATGGACAAGTAATGAAAGCATGAGCAAAAAAGCTAAAATTCCTTGCTCATGCATCACTTATAAACATTCCCGGTTTCGATCATTGTATTGCACTGATCATTTCTTTACTCCGACAACTTTTTTACATTGTCCAGCGCCTTAGGCCACATTTGAGAAAACATTTCTTTGAACTCTTCCGTGATATCCATGTCAATGCTCAGCTCTGTTTTACCATTTACTTTTTTTAGCGTATAGTTTTCATGAGCGCCGGCCCACTCTTTCACCCTGTCGCTGCTGGTATCTTCCACACCGTCTTTCACTTCGCCCAGGTGTTCGATAGACATATATTCATTGGGCCTGTTTTCAGCGATCCTGCTCACCATACCCTGGCCCTGGCCATTAAGAAATAATACTTTACTGCCTTCCTTCCAGTCGGTTTCTGCATAAGAACCTTCAGAAAATGCCGATGTCCATTTACGATAGGTGGTATCATCCCAAAGCACTTTCCATATTTTCTCAGGAGCTGCATTGATAACAGTTTTGAATTTCATTTTTTCCATGGCAATCTGTTTTTAAGAATGAACAAATTTATTTGAATTGAACAATACAAATCTGGGTATTAAAATTCAAAGAGAAGCGGTGCAAAAGCGACAATTTAAAGGGTCGCTTGCGTCATTCATTGTTTTAAAGATAAAGCCCCTTTTTACGGCATTTTTCCATTGCCTTCGGATATATAGTGCTCTTTGTGCTACATAAATTATGCTAACTTTATTAATAACGAATACTGCTATATTGATACGTTTTATATTAAATGAAAAAGAAATAGTAACCAGCCTTTCTCCCGGTACGGTATTGCTGGATTTTATCCGCTACCATCAGCATTTGCCGGGCACCAAGATCGGCTGCCGCGAAGGTGATTGCGGCGCCTGTACCGTATTAGTAGGAGAAATACTGAACAACGAATTACAATATCAATCCATGACCTGTTGCCTCATGCCTATTGGCAACGCACATGGAAAACATATTGTAACCATTGAAGGTATCAATCCACCAGCGAACGGACTCAATCTCATTCAGCAGGCCATGGCAGATGAAGGCGCTACCCAGTGCGGATTTTGTACTCCCGGATTTGTGATGTCGCTGGCAGGTTTTTGTTTAAGTAATAAAGAAGCAACAAATAAAAACGCTATTGCTGCAGTGGATGGAAATATCTGTCGCTGCACCGGGTATAAGTCTATTGAAAGGGCGGCAAGCAAAGTTGTTGAGATAATGAAAGAAAGAAACGGGGAAGAGGTGACAGCGTTTGTAGCAAAGAAAAAAATATTGCCGCAATACTTTATTACCATCAAAACAAGGTTACAATCTTTATTGAATGGCGAACTTCCTACTCACGACTCAAGACTCAGCACTCACTTTGTAGGTGGCGGCACAGACTTATATGTACAACAGCATGATGAAATGACGGATACGCCTATTCGTTTTCTTTTTGACAATCCCGGATTAAACGGAATCGTACAGGAAGGAAACAAATGTATTATCGGGGCTTCTGCAACAGTATCTGATCTGCAGGCTTCTAAGATTATTAATACAGCATTTCCTTTATTTCATCGTTATGCCAAATTAATTTCTTCTACTCCAATACGAAATATGGCAACCATTGCCGGGAATTTCATCAATGCATCCCCAATTGGCGATTTTACTATTTTCTTTTTAGCATTAGATGCGCAAATAGACCTCACCCCAAACCCCTCTTCGGGGGAGAGGGGTTTTAGAACCCTACCGCTACGTAAATTATATAAAGGATACAAGTTGTTAGATAAAAAGTCTGAAGAGTTTATCAGTAAAATTTGGTTTGAACTACCGGGCAAAAACACATTATTCAACTTTGAGAAAGTAAGCAAACGTACTCACCTGGATATTGCCAGCGTGAATACAGCTATAAGTATAACTATGCATGGTGATGAGATCAAAAGCGCCGGGATTTCTGCCGGTGGTGTTGGACCTGTTCCGATGTATCTGCAAAAGACTTCTGAATTTTTAAAAGGAAAGAGTATCTCTGGGGATTTGATTTTTGAAATGATTGAAATTGTACAAACAGAAATTTCACCGATCAGTGATGCAAGAGGAACAAAAGAATATAAAAGACTATTGCTGGGACAATTGATAAAGGCACATTTCATAACGCTGTTTCCCGAAATAGCCGCAGAAAAATTATTGAAATAAGAAATTAGCCACGGATGAACACAGATTGACACAGATATTAATACAGGATTAAAAAGAAGCTTATTTAGGTTTAAATAAAATTATAGCGTAAAAAATCTAGCGCAGATGAATGCAAGTGAACACAGCTAGTCATTAAGCATTTAAAAATAGATTTCCATTTGTGTTCATCTGTGGCAAAATAAAAATGAAGAATATTGATTCATACACCCATGTCAGAGGCGAATCCATTTACCTGGATGATATCCCTTTGCATGCCGGAACATTGTTCGCCGCTGTATTTGATTCACCTGTAGCGCATGGAAAAATTATAAAGCTGGATACCAGCGAAGCGGAAAAGACACCTGGCATAATCAGAATTTTCACTGCCAAAGATATTCCCGGGGAAAACCAGATCGGTGGTATTGTACCCGATGAAGAGTTGCTTGCATCGGATCACGTACATTTTTGCGGAATGCCCATTGCTTTGGTAGTAGCTGAAACTGAAGAGATCGCAAGAACAGGGATGAAAAAAATTAAGGTTGAGATTGAGGAGTTGTCTGTTATCACCGACCCGAGAGTGGCAAAAGAAAAAGGCGAACTGATCATACCGCCAAGAACATTTAAGCTTGGCGAAACTGATACCGCCTGGGAGCAATGCGATTATATTTTTGAAGGACGGACAGAAACAAATGGCCAGGAGCATCTATACATCGAAACCCAGGGAGCTTATGCTATACCGGCAGAAAAGGGAGCAATAAAAATTTATTCTTCTACTCAGGGGCCAACGGCGGTACAACGAACGACGGCAAGAGTGCTGGGTCTTTCCATGCATACTATTGAAGTGGATACAACCCGCCTTGGCGGCGGTTTTGGTGGCAAAGAAGACCAGGCTACCACATGGGCCGTACTATGCGCATTAGCAACTTATCATTTAAGAAAGCCGGTGAAATATGCTTTGCATCGCATGGAAGATATGCGGATGACCGGTAAGCGGCATCCTTATTCTTCTGATTTTAAAATTGGACTAAATAAAGACTTAAAGATTGTTGCTTACGAAGCTACATTTTACCAGAATGCCGGTGCGGCAGCCGATCTTTCGCCGGCAGTCATGGAAAGAACTTTGTTTCATTGTACCAATTCTTATTTTGTTCCGAATGTAAAAGCAACTGCTTACAGTTGCAGAACAAATCTTCCACCTAATACGGCATTCCGTGGTTTTGGCGGGCCGCAGGGTATGTTTGTAATAGAAGCGGCTATTGCAAAAGCGGCTGATGCGTTAGGTGTTCCTGCAGCAGAAATACAACAAAAAAATCTTTTGCAAACCGGTGATGAATTTCCATACGGACAAAAAGCGGTAAGCGAAGCCAATGAATGCTGGAACAAAATGGACGAGTCGTTTCAATTAAAAAAATTACAACAAGAGGTTGATGATTTTAATATTGCAAACAAATTGTTTAAAAAAGGAATAGCATTGATGCCCATTTGTTTTGGTATTTCTTTTACTAAAACACTGATGAACCAGGCAAGGGCATTAGTACATGTATATACCGACGGAAGTGTAGGCGTCAGCACCGGCGCCGTGGAAATGGGGCAGGGAGTGAATACCAAACTTTTACAGGTAGCGGCAAAAGTTTTTTCTATAAATCCTGCTAAAATAAAAATTAACAGTACCAATACGTATCGCATTGCCAACACGTCTCCTTCGGCAGCCAGCGCCACGGCCGATCTGAATGGCAAGGCTACGGAAATGGCCTGCACTGAAATATTAAAACGATTGAAGCAGTCAGCAGCGGATGAATGGAAAACCGAACTCCGTTCGGTTGATATAAAAGATGAATGGCTTTATATAGATGGGGAAAAAACAGATTGGGATTGGAAGAAGTTGGTGATGACTGCTTTTATCAAACGTATCAGTTTATCTGAGCATGCGCATTATACGCCACCAGGCATTCATTTTGATCCGGTAAAAGAAAAAGGGCATCCGTTTGCTTATCACGTATATGGCACAGCTATTATTACGGCAACGATAGATTGCCTGCGGGGTATTTATGAAATTGATTCTGTAAAAGTGGTACATGATGCGGGTAACAGCATGAACAGGATCGTTGATATGGGACAATGTGAAGGCGGTATCGTGCAGGGCATTGGCTGGATGACGATGGAAGAAATTGTATATGACAAAGAAGGAAAGCTGCGTTCAAACGCTTTATCAACATATAAAGTACCGGATATTTATTCGGTACCAAAGGAAATAGATATTCATTTTTTAGAAACACAAAAAGAAAACCTGGCCATACTTCGTTCCAAAGCAGTGGGGGAGCCGCCGCTGCTGTATGGCATCGGCGCTTATTTTGCATTACGCAATGCAGTGAAAGCTTTTAACCCTTCGGCTGATATTCCTTATGATGCACCGATGACACCGGAGAAAGTATTGATGAGTTTGTATCCCGAACCAAGCCCCCATCCCCTAAAGGGGAGCAAAAAAGCCATCCCCGCAAATGAATAAACAATTTCTTGTTCTCAGATTGTAACCACTATTTTTCCAACCGTTCTCCCCGTTTCAATTTGCAAATGCGCATCCGCTATTTTTTCAAATGAGAATATCTTAGAAATATGAGATTTAATAATTCCCTTTTCCAGTAGTCCTGCTATTTGTTTCATATCATCGCCGTTTGATTGTACAGAGAAATAATATCCATTCACTCCCTTAGCTTTCGATTTTTCTGCAATTTGTTCTTTAAAAACGCTGGGAAGCATGATCACCGTTCCCCCTTTTTTAACCGCATTTAGTGAAGGATCAATATTATCACCACCAATTGGGTCCAATACAAAATCTGCATCGCTAACCACTTCATCAATCCGGTGTTTTTTATAATCAATATGCTCATCTGCACCAAGACTTATTACAAAATCTTTATTGGCAGCGGAAGAAGTGGCTATTACATAAGCGCCAAGATGTTTTGCGATCTGCACCGCATAGTGCCCAACACCACCCGATGCTGCCTGTATCACACATTTCTGTCCTTTGCTCACTTTTCCATTGGTCACTACGGCCTGCCAGGCAGTTAAAGCAGCAAGTGTTGCCGCTGCTGCCTCTTCATGAGAAATGTTTGCAGGCTTCATCGCCAGGTCCGATGCAGGTGCAGCAACATATTCCGCATAAACCTTCCCATGACCAGGGAAGTTGATCATTCCAAATACTTCGTCATCTTTTTTAAATTCCGTAACTCCTTCTCCTGTTTCTACTACTACTCCTGAAACATCCCAGCCAAGAATGATGGCGGTGTTCTTACTTTTTAATTCGTTGTACAAGCTTTTACCAGTTCGTGTTTTGATATCAACTGGATTGATACTTATGGCTTTCGCTTTTATTAATACCTCATCGTTTTTAATTCCTGGTTTTGGAATATCATCAAGTTCAAGGTTTTCTGCACCACCTGCCTGTTTTAAAATAATTGCTTTCATATATTATTGTACTATTGATTTAAGTCTGCTTTATTTATTCTTTTAACAAATGTTGGTGGGTTACAGTTTCCTTTTTGTAAACACCCAATAAAGAAATAAGTTTATACCGGCTATTTACAAATGAAAAGCATTGCTACATGGAAATTGATTAATAACAGCCTTGACAAAGGTATTGCGGTTATGCTTTTGTATGTGCTGGAAAGCAGTGGCAGCAGTCCCGGCCGCCAGGGGTTTTTTATGGCAGTAAACGCCTACGGAGAAATGGAAGGCTCAATAGGTGGTGGCATTATGGAACATAAGTTCGTGGAAATGGCCAGGGAAAGACTCAACGAACAAGCAGACAAGGAGCAAGAAATACGAAAGCAATACCATGATAAAGCGGCAGCAAAGAATCAGAGTGGGATGATCTGTTCCGGAGAGCAAACAATATTTTTATACCGCGTAAAATCAACAGACACCGCAACTATTCAGAGTATCATTCGTTCATTGAAACAAAATAAAAATGGCACCCTGCTTCTTTATCCATACGGAATAAACTTTTCATTGACAGCTCCTGTAAAAGATTTTCACTTTGTTATGCGATCAGAACATGATTGGGAGTATGTTGAAAAAACGGGCTATAAAAATCATTTATTTATTATTGGCGGCGGGCATTGCGCTCTTGCATTTTCTAAACTAATGCGATCTATGGATTTTTATATCCGGTTATATGAGGAAAGAAAAGAGTTGAAGACCCTGGTTGAAAATGATTCAGCTCATGAAAAGCATTTTATCAATGACTACGCTGAACTAAATGAATTAATTCCATCGGGCGACAATCATTATGTGGTGATAATGACACTGGGCTATCGCAGCGATGATCTTGCAGTAAGAGCATTAGTGAACAAAGAATTTAAATACATAGGCATCCTGGGCAGTAGGACGAAATTTGCTAAAATGCTTGATGAATATCAAAAAGACGGAATCAATCCGTCATGGTTACAACAAATTCATGCGCCGGTTGGTTTGCCTGTTAAAAGTCAGACACCTGAAGAGATCGCCGTGAGCATTGCGGCAGAGATCATTCAGATAAAAAATCAGTTTTTATAGGAATTGTTGGCGTCTGTTTCGTACTACAAGGTATTGATTATACAAACGGCTTGTATACACCGGCTGTATTCAGTACCTTGACTTTTCTAAAACAACTGCTATGATCTTCGTTTATATTTTTGTCGCACTTATCATTGCCATTCTTGTCATTGCTGCACTGATGCCAAAGACATATAATATAGAAAAAACGATTGTGATCAAAAGAAATACATCGGATGTTATGAACAGGATTGGCAACCTGAATGATTATTCCCTCTGGAATCCCTGGCAGCAGGCAGATCCTGCCGCAAAAAAAACGATAACAGGAACGCCGTATACTCCCGGCCATAAATATGCCTGGGAAGGAAAGAAAACAGGAACGGGAAGCCTCACGCTGAACAGTCTTGATGAAAAGCATATCCATTTTGACCTGGAGTTTTTGAAACCCTGGAAATCAAAGGCCAAAGACAACTGGTTGTTTGAGCAGTGGGGTGATGGTGAGACTAAGGTAACCTGGCAAAACAGTGGTGAATTGCCCTGGCCAATGGCAAGACTGATGGGACCTGTTATCAATAAAAATTTAACACACCAGTTTGGTATAGGACTTGATAATTTAAAAAAGCTATGTGAAAGCTGATAGTTTTCTTAAACTACTTTTTTAATAGGCGGTTCTTTTCAAGAACCGTTTTATTTTTAGGATAAAAAACAGGCGACTGGCATCAATAATAAAGTGAACATGAAATTATTTTGGTTTTTGTTAGGTCCGGTGATTGTAAGCAGCTGTTCAGTTAGTAATAATCCAATGC
>JAKFEJ010000721.1:0-8752 GCA_036675745.1 Chitinophagaceae bacterium
ACAGCTCCGAATGCAAATAATTCGGGTGGTAATTTTCAACACAGCGGCACGGATTACATGCAAATGCGTTTTGCAGAAGTAGTGCTCAACCTTGCTGAATCAGCAATCGGGATAAACAAATTGTCTGAAGGGCTGGAACTGATCAAATCAATTCGTGAAAGAGCGGGTGTTGAAAATCTTGATGGAGCTTATGGCCTGGCTACTGCAATAAGCAGGGATGAATTATTCGCAGCGGTTTTAAACGAACGAAAAATTGAGTTTGCTTATGAAGGTAAACGGTTCTTTGATTTAAGACGCTGGATGCTTTTTAATAATGATTATGGTACTTGTGCAAGGCTTGGTGTTACTCCCTTAAATGATACGAGAAGAACCGGGTATTATATTACGGTGAAAAACCCGGATGGTACTGCTTATGTAGCTGCACAGTCTGCAGATCCGCTGATCAAACCCGCAACAGGTAATGCTCCTGTAATTAACCGGGATTCTGCATTTGCAAATACATCAGCATATAACGCATATGTGGATTACCTGTATGATAATTATTTTGTAGTAAACGAAAGAGACAATATTGACCCGACAACCAATGACTGGAAATTCAAATGGTTCAATCAATATTACTTCTTTGGATTCAATAGTAGTATCCTGAACAGTTCTTCCTACCTGGAGCAAACAAAAGATTGGGATGGATTAACAGGGCAAGGAACATTCGATCCCTTACAATAGCAGCAGTTAGTTTAGACAAATGAGAAAAGAGAGGAGCAAATCTTCTCTTTCTCATTTAAAAGAACACTACATATAGCAAAAGTAAAATATTAATAAAACGTCAAACATTATTCAATACTACACATGAAATATTCATAAAAATTACCGGGCTAATTTATACCAACAGCGATGATAATTTTTGTGAATATACTATGTGACCAAAAAGAAATAATAATTAGCACATGAAATATCAGCTTAAAAGAATTTTTGCAGGGGTGATTTTTACTACGGGTGTGATGGCTGCAAACGCACAATACCCCGATATACCCTCATCCGTTCAGCGGTCTTCTGATTCATTATTAAAAGCAGCGAAAAGACATTCCGATTCTGCCTGGAATGTTGCGTATCCTGTAATAAGAGAAGAAGCAAAAAAAGGTAAACCATTTATTCCGTGGGCAACAAGATTTGATGATCTTCCGCAAGCGGAGATCCCTGCTTTCCCCGGTGCGGAAGGTGGCGGTAAGTACAGTTTCGGTGGCCGCGGTGGTAAAGTAATTGTAGTAACTAATTTAAATGATGATGGCCCCGGAAGTTTTCGCTGGGCCTGCGAACAGGGTGGCGCAAGAGTAATTGTATTTAACGTAGCTGGTATTATTCGTATAAAAACGCCGGTGATCATCCGTGCCCCGTATATAACAATAGCAGGACAAACCGCACCCGGTGATGGTGTATGTATTGCCGGTGAAAGTGTATGGATCAATACGCATGATGTGATCATTCGTTACATGCGTTTTCGTCGTGGCGAAACATGGGTGGGAAGAAGAGATGATGCGATAGGTGGTAATCCGATTGGCAATATCATGATCGATCATGTGTCCGCGACATGGGGACTTGATGAGAACATGAGCATGTACCGTCATATGTATAATGATAGCACAGGAGAGAAAGAGCAAAAATTGGGAACAGTAAATATTACTATCCAGAATTCAATTTTTGGTGAAGCGCTTGATACCTGGAACCATGCGTTTGGAAGTACACTCGGTGGCGAAAACTGTACATTCATGCGTAATCTCTGGGCGAATAATGCAGGTCGTAATCCATCCATTGGCTGGAATGGTATTTTCAATTTTGTAAATAATGTTGTGTTCAATTGGGTACATCGCTCCGTTGACGGCGGCGACTACCGTGCACAATACAATATCATTAATAACTATTTCAAACCCGGTCCTGCTACTTCTAAGAATAGCAATGTGGGGCATCGCATTCTTAAACCCGAAAGCGGCAGAAGCAAACTGGGTTATCAGGTATATGGGAGGGCTTATGTAAATGGGAATGTTATGGAAGGTTACCCTGAGATCACCAAAGACAACTGGAATGGCGGTGTGCAGGTAGAGGATGAACCCAATACCGGCAAATACACAGCCGATATGAAATGGAACAAACCATTACCGATGGCTCCATTAACAATTCTGAATGCTGAAGATGCAAAGCAATATGTATTGGCTAATGCCGGTGCCACTTTACCGAAAAGAGATGCGGTAGATAAAAGGATTACGGAACAGGTGAGAACCGGTAAGATCGCTTATAAAGAAGGCGTGAAGTTACCCGAAACACAATTCAAACATCGCCGTTTGCCAATTGATTCTTATAAGATCGGCATTATCACAGATCCATCACAGGTGGGCGGCTATCCTGAATACAAAGGTTCGCCATATAAAGACAGCGACAATGATGGGATGCCCGATGATTGGGAGAAAAAGAATGGATTGAATCCCGGTAATGCCACTGATGCAACACAAATCGCGAAAAATAAAACAGGCTACACGTATATTGAAGAATATCTTAACAGCGTAGTGCCTGTACAAAATGTAACGCCGGCAAAAGGTTTTTAATTTAATATTGAGCCACGAATGCCTTTACCAGGTAATAAAAACAGTTTGTTTTGGACATTTGCTTATCAAAAGGATATTGTTATGGAAAGAGTTTTTTTATACATGCTTTACTGACATGTAGCTGTCTTTCTGTTGTTTTCAATACAAGCTTTGCTCAAAAAATTGATAGGCCCTTACCACCGCTTTCGGTAGTAAAAGGAAAGTTGCACTATACACCTGATTCCTTAGGTAACCGCATCCCGGATTTTTCCTATTGCGGCTACAAAGCAGGAGACCAGATCATTCCGGATGCAACTATAAAAGTGCTGGTTCCGGTTAGTGATGGCGATGCTACGTTACGCATTCAATCGGCTATTGATTATGTAAGCAAATTACCAGCAGGTACAAATGGTTTGCGTGGAGCGGTGCTGCTGCAAAAAGGAACGTATAAAGTGGAAGGTAGTTTGAAGTTTCATACTTCCGGTGTGGTGTTGCGTGGAACCGGAATGAATAATAATGGGACTACGATCATTGGTGCAGGAAAGGACAGGGCAACCTTGATCACTATAACCGGTAAGGACGATAAAAAAAATGAATCCTCAGTAGGTATTACGGATGATTATGTACCGGTAAATTCAAATACCATTCATATTTCCGGCGCTAACAATTTTAAACCGGGAGATCATATTATTATTACACGTCCTTCTACAAAAGAATGGATCGAAATCTTAGGAACGGATCATTTTGGTGGTGGTATCACTTCATTAGGCTGGAAACCCGGCCAGCGTAATATTGAATGGATAAGAACGGTCACAGCCGTCAATGGCAATGCTATAACATTTGACGCGCCGTTAACAACTGCGTTAGATAAAAAATATGGCGGTGGAACGGTCGCTACTTTCAAATGGCCGGGAAGGATCAGTAATTGTGGCATTGAAAACCTGCAGCTGGTTTCTGAATATGACAGCAACAACGAAAAAGATGAAGACCATCGCTGGATGGCGATCACGATCGATAATGCAATTGATACGTGGGTAAAGCAAATTGTATTTAAACATTTTGCCGGTAGCGCAGTAGCTGTTTATGAAAATGCGTCACGAATTACAGTAGAAGATTGCATATCGCAAAAACCCATTTCTGAAATTGGCGGAGAACGCCGGAATACTTTTTTTACAGCGGGGCAGCAAACTTTATTTCAGCGTTGCTATGCAGAATACGGCATGCATGATTTTGCTACCGGTTTCTGCGCCGCAGGCCCAAATGCATTTGTTCAATGCGAATCAAAACAACCTTTTAGTTTCAGCGGTGGCCTTGACAGCTGGTCATCAGGTGTATTGTTTGATGCAGTGAATGTTGATGGGAATGCGATCAGTTATTTAAATCGTAACCAGGATGCACAGGGTGCAGGCTGGAATATCGCCAATAGCGTATTATGGAATTGCAGTGCGGCACGGATCGATTGTTACCAGCCACCAACAGCACAGAACTGGGCATTCGGTTCCTGGAGCCAGTTTGCGGGTGATGGATACTGGGGTGAATCGAATAATAATATTGAGCCACGGAGTTTATATTATGCTCAATTGAAGGAAAGAATTGGTGCTTCCATAAATGATCGTGTGCAGGTAATGAATATAGAAACAGAAGCCAGTAGCAGCCCATCTGTTGAGACGGCGATGGCATTAACGAAACTCGCTTCATCACCTGCAAAAACTTTATTGGAGTTTATCAATGAAGCATCGAAACGCCAGCCGGTCAGTACAAATGCACAAGGCGTAAAAACGATTGATGAAACAGGTGTAAAACAAATTGCTGTTTCTTCAAAAGTACCCGTTTTACATATACAAAACGGTTGGTTAGTTCGTGGGAATAAAGTGATGGCGGGTAGCCGGTCAAATGTTCCCTGGTGGAGCGGTAGTGCAAGGACTTATGCATTGGCGAAAACCGGGATGGCCATTACAAGATTTGTTCCCGGAAGAACAGGTAAGGGATTAACGGATGATCTTGATAATTTAACCGATTCAATGATTGTAAAACATATTGCAGCTATTGATCAGAATTATGGGTTGTGGTATGACCGGAGAAGGGACGATCATGAAAGAGTAAGAAGAACAGATGGCGATGTATGGGCTCCTTTTTATGAATTGCCTTTCGCCAGAAGTGGTAAAGAAACAGCATGGGATGGGTTGAGTAAATATGATTTGACCAAATACAATCATTGGTACTGGAATCGTTTGAAACAGTTCGCAGACCTTGCTGATCAGAAAGGGTTGCTGCTTATCCATCAGAATTATTTTCAGCACAATATTATAGAGGCAGGTGCTCACTATGCAGATTTTCCGTGGCGCACTGCCAATAATATAAATAATGTGGGCTTTCCTGAACCCGTTCCTTATGCTGGTGATAAGCGCATCTTTATGGCAGAGCAATTTTATGATACTACGTATCCTGTTCGCCGTGAACTGCATAAAAAATATATCCGTCAGTGCTTAGATAATTTTGCTGATAATAACGGGGTGATCCAAATGATCGGTGAAGAGTTTACCGGGCCCTTGCATTTTGTTAAGTTCTGGTTGAATACCATCAATGAATGGCAAAAAGAAAAAGGGAAAAAACAAATCATCGCATTAAGTACTACCAAGGATGTACAGGATGCAATTCTTACTGAGCCTTATTATTCTTCTTTAATTGACGTAATAGATATAAAGTACTGGCATTACCAGGCAAATGGAAATGTGTATGCGCCGAAAGGTGGACAAAACCTGGCGCCAAGACAACATGCCCGTTTATTAAAACCAAAAAGCACTTCGGCAGAACAAGTGTACAGGGCGGTGCTGGAGTATAAACTTCGTTACCCCGGCAAAGCAGTTATCTATTCTGCTGATGCCTGGGACAGGAATGGTTGGGCGGTGCTGATGGCGGGCGGGTCGCTACCCAATCTTAAAATAAATGATAAAGATTTTTTGCAGGCGGTATCAACCATGCAACCTGTTGCAGCAGATACATCAACTAAACAATGGGTCTTAAAAAATGATAGAGCAGGTTACGTTGTATATGACATGACAAATGATAATGTTATGGTTGATCTGTCAAAAGCTTCGGGCAGTTATTCGGTAGTATGGGTCAATACAATGAATGGAGATATTCAAAAAAATAAGCGATCTGTTAAGGCAGGAAAGGAAATTACTTTGACAAAACCTAAAACAGGCAACTGGGTTTTATGGCTTAAAAAGAAATGATTCTGTGCTCAATAGCGAACCTGCCTGACCGGCAGGCAGGTAGGAAGATGAAAGGAGCGTCGCAACAAAGCTAAATAGGATTAAAAAAAGCTGGTAGCATAAAAAATGAAAAAAAAGATTTTATATATCCTCGCAGGGTTATTTATTACAGGAGTATTGCAAGCACAGGTAAAACCATTACCAGCATTGCAAGTTTCGGCGAATGGAAGATTTTTTCAAACATCGCAGGGAAAACCATTTTTCTGGCTCGGTGATACAGGTTGGTTGTTGTTTGTAAAATGCAACCGCGAAGAAACTGTTCAATATTTACAAACAAGAAAAGAACAGGGATATAATGTGGTACAGGTAATGGTGCTGCATGATCTTTCTGGGGCAAAGAACGTGTATGGAGATTCTGCGCTGGTCAATCAAAATGTTGCTGATCCTGTAGTAACAAAAGGAGATGGTTTTTCAGATTCAGTTGCATATGATTTTTGGGACCATGTTGATTTTGTAATTGATGAAGCTGCAAAAAGAGGGATTTATATGGCACTGGTTCCGGTATGGGGCAGTAATGTAAAAGCTGGTAAAGTGAGTGTAAAGCAGGCGGAAGCGTATGCGAAATTCCTGGCAAACCGATATAAAACAAAAAGCAATATTATCTGGTTGAATGGCGGCGATATAAAAGGAGTTGATGGATTGGATGTTTGGAAGGCCATTGGCAACACGTTAAGAAAATATGATACCAAACATTTGATAACGTTTCACCCAAGGGGAAGAAACTCATCATCTGCATGGTTTCATAAGGAAAACTGGATGGACTTTAATATGTTTCAAAGCGGTCACAGAACTTATGCGCAGGATACAAGCAGTAATGAAACATTACATTATGGCGAAGACAACTGGCGATACGTCAACAATGATTATAACCTCAAGCCAGTTAAACCGACCTTAGATGGTGAACCTTCATATGAAAATATTCCTCATGGTTTGCATGATTCCACTTTGCCCCGCTGGAAAGATGCTGATCTGCGCCGGTACGCTTACTGGAGTGTATTTGCAGGCGGAGCGGGTTTTACGTATGGCGAAAATTCTATCATGCAGTTTCATACTTCCGGAGATAAGGATGCCAATTATGGTGCTAATAAAAACTGGAAAGAAACGATATATGCTCCCGGTGCAGCGCAGATGCAACATTTAAAAAAACTCATGTTGTCGAAAAATTATTTTAGCAGAACACCCGCCCAGGAAATAATTGCAGATAACGATGAAGACAAATACAATTATATACTGGCCACAAAAGGCAAGAACTATGCTATGGTTTATACATACACCGGGAAAAGTTTCAAGGTTGATCTTTCGAAGTTGAAGTTTAAGGTTTCGAAACTAAGTTGGTTTAATCCATCCGATGGCACTATTGTAAACAGCCGGGGTATTACTGAAAAAGGAATTATTGAATTTGATCCGCCGGGCGAACAAAAAAACGGAAATGATTGGGTTTTGATTGTAGAATAAAACGAAGTGAAAAGATTTCTATACATATTAGTATTATCGTTTTTGCTGGGATCTTGTTCCCGGAAGGTTTATTTATTTACTTCTTTTCATGAGCCGGCGGATAAAGGGTTGCGGATGCTGTACAGTAAAGACGGATATAAATGGAAACAACTCGATACAGTTCTTTTACAACCTTCTGTTGGTCATCAAAAAGTAATGCGTGATCCTTCTATTGCGCAGGGACCCGATGGAACTTTTCATTTAGTGTGGACAAGCAGTTGGCGCGGCGATAAAGGTTTTGGATACGCCTCGTCAAAAGACCTGCTACACTGGAGCAAACAGCAGTTGATACCTGTTATGGAACATGAATCAACGACCGTCAATGTATGGGCGCCGGAATTGTTTTATGATGACGATGGAAAGCAATTCATCATTATCTGGGCCTCCACTATTCCGGGACGATTTGAAAGGGGAATAGAAGAAGATAGTAATAATCACAGGATGTATGTAACAGTAACAAAAGATTTTAAAACTTTCACACCCACTCAATTATTTCTTGATCCAAAGTTCAGTGTGATTGATGCGGTGATTATTAAAAGAGCGATAAAAGACTATGTACTTGTATTAAAAGATAATACACGGCCAGAACGGAATATCAAAGTAGCTTTTGCCGATAATCCCCTTGGCCCCTATAAAAATGTATCCAAACCATTTTCTGAAGGTTTTACAGAAGGGCCATCGGTAGTAAAAGTAAAAGACAATTGGCTGATCTATTATGATTGCTACAGGAAAAAGATATATGGGGCCTCTGCGACAAAGGATTTTGTATTATTTGAAAATATCACCAGTAAAGTGAGTGTGCCGGAAGGACATAAGCACGGAACGATTTTCACAGTAAAGAAAAAAATAGTAAAGAGATTAATGAAAAACAGTAAACCCGGTAATGAGATTAAATAAACATACAATAGGTTTTTTATATTTTCTGACGGCAACTACTGTGTTAACCGCCCAGGACACAGTTCGGTATACAGGAAAAACATTGGTAAATGTAGATTATCATCATGGCCAATTGAGCCCGGCTATCGGTGTGCATAACATACAGACCATGCGGGCTAACCGTAGTAACGCTGCCAATAGCTGGACCTACAACCATGCACCCATGCTGGCTTACTGGAATAATACGTTTTACCTTGAATACTTAGCCAACCCTGTAGGGGAGCATGTGCCACCCGGTCAAACATGGTTGCAAACTTCCAGGGATGGTTACAACTGGGATGAACCCGTTGTTATATTTCCACCGTATAAAATTCCTGATGGCTTTGTGAAAGAGGGAAAAAAAGATACTGCAAAAAATAATTATGCGGTAATGCACCAGCGCATTGGTTTTTATACTTCTAAAAGTAAAAGATTGTTTGCTTTGGCTTACTATGGTATTGTGTTGGGTCAAAAGGATGATCCGAACGATGGCAA
>JAKFEJ010000698.1:0-8726 GCA_036675745.1 Chitinophagaceae bacterium
CCGGCGATTACCGCAATTACCAAACCGGGGGGAACCCCGTATGTCGGCGGGCACTCACTGGCATCTACTACACCCAACCGGCCACTGGTACCTGCCCCAATATAAAATAAACGACCACCCATCAGCATTTTGTCACTCACCGCTTCTACTAATCTTTCGATCTGGGGAATTGCTTTTGCCACTGCATCCGGTACTGTCTGATCTTCCTTGTTTATGTTAGCAAGCAATTCTGCAACACTCATTTTTTCCAGGTGGCGATACAAACTTGTTCTTTCTGTAATTTTTTCAAATGCCATACATCTTCTTCTTTTAGCTATGGTACTCTATGAGACCGCTCATAGGTTTTTTTAAAATTTTGCCCAACTCAAATTCATAACTCTGACATAATTGCTCCAGCACATCCCTGAACCCGAATGCAACACTTCCTGCAAAATTGACCGGAAGCGTCCATGTTTCTTTGTATTTACATAAATGTGTAAAGAAAAAATCATTCAGGCAATCTTCAATGATATTTTCGATCATATAATGCCCCCGGTTTTCGGCCAGGAACATAACAAACCCCGCAAGATAACGATTAGGCAGCGGGTTTTTATAAACATTCTCCAATATTTCCGCTTTGTTGGTCAGGTAAGTCACATCAAATCTTCCTCTTAACTCATCGTCAAAAGTATTGTATAAATAATATTGTAAAACTTTTTTTCCAAGATAAGCGCCGCTTCCTTCATCACCCAGCACATACCCAAGTCCGGGACTATTACTTATTATTCTTTTCCCATTATAATAACAGGAATTGGAACCTGTGCCTAAAATACAGGCGATGCCTTTATCATTTCCGCATAAAGCACGGGCCGCGGCCAGCAGGTCATGATTAACTTCTATATCCGCTTCCGGGAAAACTTGCTTAATCGCCTTTTTTATCAACTTCGCATTATCAGGATTGGCACAACCCGTGCCATAATAATACACTTCATCCACCCGGATATTTTTCAAACCGGGTTTTAATTCCTTTAAAAGCAGATCAATAACCTGGTCTTTATTAAGAAAATAAGGACTGATGCCCTGGGTAAGAATTGTTTTTCGCTTTCCATTAGTAAGCAGGCTCCATTCAGCTTTGGTAGCGCCGCTATCAGCTATCAGTTTTACAGAAGGCATTAAATCGGTTTATGGTTTTTGGTTTGTAGTTTGTGGTTCAGCCTTTTCAGGACGCATATCACTTGTTTTAGGGAAACAGTAACGTATTGTTATAACTAAAAACAACAAACTATAAACTACAAACTTTTATCTATTTTGCGCCAAATTAATGTAAAGATAGAAGATGGGAAATAAAAAACTCCAGGTTTGGTTACCGCTGATTTTTTCTTTGGTATTGATAGCAGGAATGTTCTTAGGTTATAAGATGAACAATAAAGGCAGCAGCAAAGGCTTTTTTAAGACTACAAAGACTACTTCATTGCAGGAAGCACTTGACCTGATCAGGCTGAAATATGTTGACAAGGTAAATGTTGATTCCATTCAAGCAGGTGCAATTAAAGAAATGATGAATGAGCTTGACCCGCATTCCGTCTATTTTCCACCCGTTGAATTAAAAGAAGCCAATGAAGACCTTGCCGGCAATTTTGATGGCATCGGCGTTGAATTCAATATTTTTAATGACACAGTAAATGTTGTCTATGTTATTCCGGACGGGCCAAGCGATAAAGCCGGTTTGAGGATAGGCGATAAATTACTTAAAGTGAATGATTCTTCATTGATCTTAAAAGATATTGAAACTACTAAAATCAAAGAATATATCCGTGGTGAAAGAGGGTCAACAGCAACGATACAAATAGTAAGGGATGGCCAGTTAAAGACAGTGAATGTAATAAGAGGAAGCATCCCGGTATCTTCTGTGGATGCGGCGTATATGATTGACAAAACAACGGGGTATATCAAGCTCAATAAATTCACAGAAAACAGTTATGAAGAATTTATGGCTGCATTAGAAAGTTTGCAAAAACAAGGCCTGCAGCAACTCATTTATGATCTTCGCGGCAATGGTGGCGGCTATATGAATGAAGCGATCGACATGGCTGATGAATTTTTAGATAGCGATAAACTGATAGTTTATACCGAGGGAACCAATAGTAAAAAAAGGGAGTACCGTTGTAAAAGACCGGGTTTATTTGAAAAAGGTAAGTTGACCATTTTAGTTGACGAGCTTTCAGCAAGTGCCAGCGAAGTACTGGCCGGCGCCTTGCAGGATTGGGACAGGGCCGATATCATCGGTCGGCGCACGTTTGGAAAAGGGTTAGTGCAGGAACAATACCAATTGAGTGACGGATCAGCTCTTCGTCTTACAGTGGCACGGTATTACACTCCATTAAATCGTAGTATCCAACGCTCTTATGATAAAGGAAAGAAAGTATATATGGACGAAATATGGGAACGATTCTCTAATGGTGAATCGCTGTATGCTGATTCCAATAAAATAAATAACGGTAAGGAATATAAAACGCCATCCGGAAGGGTTGTATATGGCGGCGGCGGTATCATGCCTGATTTTTTTGTACCCATCGATACTTCCGGCTACCCTACCGGTGTCAACAGGCTTTTTATAAATGGCAGCTTTAATAGTTTTGTATATACCTATTATTTGAAAAACCGGAAACAGATAGATCAATTTACTTCTGCTGCAGATTATGTACAACGTTTTGATAAATTAAATGAATTATGGGAACAGTTTGTCAGCTATGCAGCTACTAAAGATTCAGTTAATCTCCGCTCTCTCACTGACAAACAAAAAGAATCATTGCAAAAACGCCTGGAAGCTTATCTCGGCCGGTTCAGGTGGAGAAACACCGGCTATTACCAGGTATTAAATAGCGATGATGCTGTGATCAATAAAGCATTGGAAAGGTTAAAAAAATAAAAAGCAATCCTGCGTTGCGGGATTGCTTTTGTATAAGGCGCAGGGAAATTATTTATCATTTATCTTATTATCATCGTACCACTTCTTTTCTATTTTGTAAGAACCAAACAAACCCATACCACCACCAATAGCAATTAACGCAAAGTAGATAGGTACATTTTTGTCGTCATCATGATACCTGCCACCAGCAACATTCTGGTATAAAACATAATTGTCAAGCAAATAGGCAAGAAATAAACCAACACCAGCTCCTATCAGCAGCAGTGCCCATTTCAGGTTTTTATACGGTGCAGGGCGATCGGCAAACTCTTTAGGGTTCATATTTTTTTCTATCATCGCCATATTCTGCCGGGTTTTCAGGTAATATATTCCAAAGATCATAGCAAAACCACCGGCAAAAATGGTTAGTGGAATTAAAACTTCAGGACCGTTCATAACTTTAATTTTTATTGTTTTAAGTATTTTGTTTGTGTCTTGTTCTTCTATGACTACAGCTTTTAAACCCAGGTTACAGCCATTTCCAAACTTTTTTATAAATCATTGTACAATACCTAAGACTACATACTGAGTCAACAGGTTACAGGGAAGCCGGAACTCTGTTCCGGCCAGCTTGTATAAAATCGAATTCTTTGAATATTTCATAAAAGGAACAGGGTTCCATTATCCGAAATATACAGAATGCCATTCAGGCCATATTCCGCAAAAATCGGGTTCTTACGGTATCCGGTAACGGAACAGAGTTCCGTTGTCCATATTATCGTACTTTGTACTGTAACCTAAACCAACAAGCTGTAGTCTTAGTAAGTGCATGTCAACCGGACTGAATGATAATGAGCTTATTAGCAAAGTGCTAAGTGGCGACCAGCAGGCTTATGGAAGCCTGGTGAACCGTTACCAGAACTATGTTTTTACATTGGCTTTGCGGTTTACCAAAAACCGGGAAGACGCTGAAGAAGTGTCGCAGGATATATTTATTAAGGCGTACCGGGCATTGGCAGACTTCAGAGGTGCTTCTAAATTCAGCACCTGGCTTTATACCATTGTAAATACCACCTGTATCACTTTTTTGAGAAAGAAAAGATTGGAAGTTCATTCTTTGGATAATGAAAAGGTTTTTGAAGTAGCTGACAGCATGGATTCAGGGATGCGGGCCAACCTGGTAGAACAAAAATCAAGGGTGTCAATGGTAACCAATGCAATAAAGATGCTGAGCACTGACGATGCAGAGGTTATAACTTTGTTTTATAAAGGCGAACAAACACTGGAAGAAATAGCGCAAATATTAGGTATAGAAGCCAATACTGCCAAAGTAAGATTACATCGTGCCAGGACAAGATTGAAAGAAAAAATGGAACTGCATTTTGCCCAGGAAGTAAAAGATTTATAACCCCTGTCCTTCCTACCCCGATAGCTATCGGGGCTAAAGGGGGAACTTAGGTCGGGGTTTACATAGGATATGCAAAGCATTCAAAAAGAAGGAGGCATAAAATGAATAAAGATTCTAAATACACCCCTTTAGGGGCTGGGGGTATCGAAGAACGTTTGTGGAATTATATTGATGGCTTTTCTTCTCCGGAAGAAAAAACCCTCATTGAACAATTGCTGGAAAGCGATGCGGAGTGGAAAGCTAAATACGGCGAATTGCTGGAGGTTCAGCAATTGTTGCACTCATCCGAACTGGAAGCACCTTCCATGCGGTTTACCAAAAATGTAATGGAAGAAATTGCCAAACTGCATATAGCTCCGGCCACGAAAACCTATATCAATAAAAGGATCATCTGGGGAATCGGTATCTTTTTTATTACACTTATCGCAGGATTTCTTGTTTATGGTTTTGGCCAGGTAGACTGGACAGTGCAAGGGGATTCAAAACTGCCGGTTGATTTTGGTAAAGTAGATTACAGCAAGATCTTCAGCAACACTTTTGTGAATGCTTTTATGATGATCAATGTGATACTGGGATTGTTTTTACTGGATCGTTTTTTAGCCAGCAAAAGAAAAAAATTTCGTGAAGAAGCTTGATGAGTTATCATCAGGTCCGGTAAGCCCTTCTATCCTGAGTTAGTCGAAGGAGAAGAAGGGTTTTTTATACATTGTAACTATGCTTCATTTACGAGTTCCAATACTCTTTCCGGCGGACGTGCAATGATGGCTTTGTCGCCACAGATCACAATTGGTCTTTCTATTAAAATAGGATTTTCTATCATGATCTGTATCCAATCTTCATCAGTAAATATTTTGCCTTCATACTTTTCTATATACACAGGCTCATTTGTCCGGATCAGATCCTTTGGTTTCATCGCCAGCTTTTGCAAAATATCTTTAATTTCTTCTGCAGCAGGTATATCCGTCAGGTAGTTTATCGTTTTAAATTCTTTACCGGTTTCTTTCAGCAGGCATAAAGCTCCGTTGCTTTTGCTGCATTCCTGGTTGTGATAGATGGTGATCATAGCGCAAATTTAAAAACTCAATTATAATTACTGAATACAAATAGATATACAAAGGAATGACACAGCAGGTGATTATTCTTCGGCAAGCTCAGGACGATAATGCTGGAGGTAATGATTATCTCTTTCCTATTCATCATTCGCTACCCGTCACTCCCCTCAAAATCTTACCTTTGCGTCGAAACAAAGGCATGCAATGGATATTAAGAATAACATACTGGAAACAATCGGCAATACTCCCCTGATACGCTTAAATAAGATCACCAAAGATTTTCCCTGCACTGTATTGGCAAAAGTGGATTATTTTAACCCGGGTAATTCGATCAAAGACCGGATGGCATTGAAAATGGTAGAAGTGGCAGAACAGGAAGGGAAATTGAAACCAGGCGGAACGATCATAGAAGGCACCAGTGGTAATACCGGTATGGGTCTCGCATTAGCAGCGGTAGTGAAAGGATATAAATGCATTTTTGTTACTACGGATAAGCAATCAAAAGAAAAAGCGGATATTCTGAAAGCCGTAGGCGCTGAAGTGATCGTATGCCCTACTAATGTTTTACCGGAAGATCCGATGAGCTATTATAGTGTGGCCAAAAGATTGGCGAATGAGATTCCGAATTCTTATCATATGAACCAGTATGATAACCTTGCCAATCGTTTAGCGCATTATGAAACAACCGGCCCTGAAATATGGAACCAGACGGATGGCAAGATCACTCATTTGGTTTGCACTGCAGGAACCGGTGGTACTGTAACCGGCGTCGCTATGTTTCTGAAAGAAAAAAATCCCAACATCCAGATATGGGCCATTGATGTATATGGTTCATTACTTACCAAATATTTCCGTACCGGTGAAGTGGATATGAACGAAGTGCATCCTTATATTTCAGAAGGTTTTGGTGAAGATTTTATTCCGGCAAACTATGATATGAGTGTGATTGATTATTTTGAACAGGTAACGGACAGGGATGGTGCCATCATGGCAAGAAAGTTAGCAAAGGAAGAAGGCATTTTTTGCGGATACAGTGCGGGTAGTTGTATACAGGGTTTGATGCAATTAAAAAACAAGTTGAAAAAAGATGACCTGGTCGTTTGTATTTTTCATGATCATGGCAGCCGCTATGTTGGTAAAATATATAATGACCAGTGGATGATAGAGCGGGGTTTCCTGGATGTAAAAACGTTTAAGGATGTGATCAGTTCACGAGGCACAAAACGCCTGATCACTATTGAGCCTTCTCAAACGGTTGCTGAAGCGGTGGACCTGATGAAAAAATATGATATTGAACAACTACCCGTTATGAATGGCGACGGCCCCGTTGGTGCTATCAGCGAAGGAGGTTTGTTTCAAAAAGTGTTTGATAATCCCGATATAAAAAATTACAAAGTAGCTGATGTACTCGAACCAACTCTCCCATTGGTAGCTTTTGACACTCCTGTTGAAAAATTGAGCTCCCTGATAAACAGGGGCAATGGCGCTGTTCTGGCCAAAGACGATGCAGGCAATTATCACATCATTACAAAATACGATGTATTGCAGGCATTGGGCAAATAGGCACAATATCTCCTTCTCTTGATCCAACGCAATGATGAAAACGTTTGCGCAACCGGTTTTCGTAAAACTACTATATTTTTTAACGTTATTGCCGAAGTTACAATCAAGGTTATTTCCCATAATTACAGGAAATACTGATGTAAAATAATAGAGTTGTTTTGCTCTACAATGCTAAAGGAATCACAACTATTTTTGTTTCAGAAGTTGATTGATTCACTTCAATCATAAATCCAATGTCATCCAAGATAAACCAACCGTCCAAGTATCGAATTTTTTTAAATCCAATTCTGAAAAAGCCAAACGATTTGAAATTCGTATCAGTCAACTTCTAATTTTTTGATTTTTGAAATAACCGAAATAGAAAATCCAACATCCTGTAGAAAAAGCAAAATCCAAAATCCAAGAGAAAAACAAAACCAAGATCCTTTCGAAAACCATCCAGATCCAACAAGTCCAGAAAAGCCGTCCAGTCCTTGAAGACCAAAAAATGACGAGTCACCGTGTCCAAATCCATGAAAAGATTAAAATGTCCGGAACCCTCCTGCTAAAACTACACTTTTAGCAGGAGGCGCGGTGATAACTACTATCCCTCTTCTTTGTCAATCATTACATTGTTTATTATATACCGTTTCGATTTTGTGGTAAAGATATTGTTTCAGGGACGGGCATAAACCAATACTGATTTGAGAAAGAGACAGAATTCCTCTTTCTCAAATCGAATTGGTATAACTTGCGGCAAAATGCTTTCATGCCTGCATTTACCGATCAAACAGGACGAACGGTCTTACTTAAAACTACCCCTCAACGCATCATATCACTGGTTCCTTCCCAAACAGAATTACTGTATGATCTCGGTCTTGATGAAAGCGTAGTCGGGATCACTAAGTTTTGTGTACATCCCCCTGAATGGTTTTATACAAAAACAAGAGTAGGTGGTACCAAAAAACTGCATATGGATATCATTCACCAGTTGCAACCCGATCTTATCATTGCCAACAAAGAAGAAAATGTAAAAGAGCAAATAGAAGAGTGTGCTAAAAATTACCCGGTATGGGTAAGCGATGTCAACAACCTGGCTGATGCTTATGAGATGATTGAACAGATAGGATTGATCACTGATAAGGCAAAGGAGTCGAAAGAAATTATCATATCAATTAAAAAAGAATTCTCCCGACCTGGAAATATTCACTCCCCTTTAGGGGCTGGGGGTACCTGCTATCTTATCTGGAATGTTCCCTACATGACCGTTGGCAGCGACACCTTTATTCATTCAATGCTGGAAGCAGCAGGGTTTGAAAATGCTTTTAAAAATCAAAAAAGATATCCTGAAATAACTCTTGAAGAACTTAAAACTAAAAACTTAAAAACTCTGTTTCTATCCTCCGAACCATATCCATTTAAACAAAAACATATTGATGAATTACAGCCTTTATTACCCCATACTAAAATCGTATTGGTCAATGGAGAAATGTTTAGCTGGTATGGAAGCCATTTACAATATGCACCAGGTTACTTTAAAGAATTACAAAAGACAATAAGCAATGGACAATAGGCAATAAGCAACAAACACAAAACTTTCATTTTCATTTTTCACTTCCGACTTCTGGTTCTCCTGAGCTTTGCCGAAGGATTCGTAACTTTCATCCATGAGTTTTGCAGAACATACGAATGAGTTGGCGGGAAAAGAAAATGATAAGCCTTCCCGGAAAAAACCGATGTTCCCGGTAAGCCCGGCATTGCGTTCCTATCTGCGGCATCATGGCCGTGAAGTAAAATTGCCGGTGTTGTATAAAGACCTCTTGCATTATACATTCTC
>JAKFEJ010000478.1:0-8717 GCA_036675745.1 Chitinophagaceae bacterium
CAAGGTTTGAACGGAGACCATTCCAGAAAGCGGCAAACCATTTCGTTTTTCCATTTTTATATTTACTGCTGATCAGCGAAATATAAAAACTATCGTACCACATAGGCTTGTGTTGTAATACCTTTAAACCATTCTTTTCCATTAGCACCTTTATTGATTGCGGGGAAAAATGATATAAATGTCTTGGCACATCGTAAGCGGCCCAATAATCCCTGTAAATAGTTGCGTCCGCAGCGGTATAGTTGGGAACCGCAATAAACAATCTTCCTTTTTCTTTCAGTAATGCTTTTAATTGTTGAACATACTTCGACAGATCATGCACATGTTCGAGTACATGCCATAAAGTGATCGCATCAAAATGACCGGCTGGCAACTGGTAGAACTGCTTTATACCAGACAGTTCAAGCCCGTACAGATCTTTGGCAACTTTCCTGGCATCAGCATCCGGCTCAAGGCCGGTTGCTTCCCATCCATGCTGTTTCATTTCGCTAACAAAAGAGCCGACGCCGCTTCCAACATCCAGCATCTTCCCGGTCTTTATTCCCGTATTCCGTTCGATCATTTTCCGTTTCGCAATGATTGTTTTTTTTCTAACAAAATGATACAATCTATTAATAAGACCTTTAGCCGTATTTGTATGAGAAATATAATTTTCAGATTTGTAATAAGGGGCTATTGTATTTTCATCCGGAACATCCTGCGTAAAACGTAACGTACATGATCTGCATTCCGCAATGGTAAATAACTCTCCGCTTACAGTATAATCCTTTACCTGTAATACATTTTTTATATCCGCCGAGCTACAAACCGGGCAATTTGTATAATGAATTCTTTCATTCATGCTAAACCGTTATTGAAACAGGCAGCAAAGTAAAATGAAATGAGTCATAATCCGTCGCGGCAGACGAGTTATTATACCAACCAGCGATTAAAATTTTATGGAGAACCTGTCTCCCGACAGGCGAGATTCCCTGCCCATCCAGTCAGGCGGGCATGTGGCAAATAATAAAAACAAAAAATATACCCCTGAAATTGATAACAAAGAGACGAAACTATGGAACAGGTTGATGGGTTGGTGTTTCTTGTTGCGGCTCCAGTTTTTGCTGGTTACCGGCCGATGAAGTGTTTAATCCTTTTGACGAAAAATATAAAGCGATAAAAATAAAAGCAAGGAGACCAACGATCAATGCAATACCCCACCAATGCGTCTTTCTTGCTTCTTCTACCGGGGCTAACATCTCTATCATCTCCGAAGAAGTTTTCTCCTGTTCCCCCACCCTTACCGTATGTTCAGCATGTTCCCGGATCACTTTTACCGCGGGAACAGGCGTACCTGCTTTCACATCTTTTAATGAAGTTTCAAAACGTATTTCCCCAGCCATGCCTTTGCTGAGTGTACCTATACCATTCCACTCCAATTTATCACCGTTAAGGATTCTATTCTTTGTATCAAAAGCAAAATCATTAAAACGTATCAATGCATCCCCCTCAGGAATATCGAGTGCGGAGGCCAACCAGTTAAATACTTTCTTTGATGGAGCCGTATTGCCATGATGCAGGGCGATGCTAAAGGCAGGCGGGTTGGCTACCTTATTCACAAAATCAATATCGGCGGGTTTTCTTTCCAATAAAAAAGTGCCTATCCCCGGAATACCCAGTTGCTTATGCAAAATGAGATATTGATACAGTTCTCCGTACATCGTTAATTCTTTTGATCGAACGAAAATATGATTCCGCCGACGAAATTAAAGCCATATACCGGATATTGATTCCAGCGCTGGTATTCTTTATTGAAAATATTATTGAACTGTGTCCAGAGGCTGATATTTTTCCGGATCTTAAATTCCAATCCTGCATTCAGATCAACAGCTCCTTTTAATTTTCCATCATTGCCATCCTTTTGAAGGTAACGGGGACCATTCCATGCAAACAGGTCGCCTTTAAGCCAAAGGTCTTTAATGATCTGCAGCCGCAAAGCCGTATTGAGTTCAAGGGGAAGCAGGCCCCATGCTTTTTTCTGATCCTGCAACCCCATATGTTTTTTAACTGTATATTGGTTAAAGCTAAGACTGGTGATGACAGAGAATTTTTCTTCAACTGTATAGCCCAGTTCTCCACCAAGATTCAACACATTAATACGGTTGGCATTTACCACCTGGAATGATTTGCCATCACCAGCCAGCGAAGTATCATTGATGAATAATGGTTGATTATTTAATTTATTAAAAGCTACTTTGGCGCTATAGGTAAAATGATCACCTACCGAACCTTTAAAGCCTGCAAATCTTTCTTCTACCCATGTATTCAACAAAGAAGTTGGCGTCCATAACCATGGATTTTGGGAGGCAAGATATTGGTAAGTTGTTTTGCGAACATAGCCTGTCCATCCTGCTTGCAGCGTAAACCGCTGATCATAGGTTCCCACTTCGGCCAGGATATTGGGAAACATTTTGAAAGTCCCGTTATCCCATGATGGCCGTATACCTCCCTGCAATCGGAGTGTCGGACTTTTGTATAATACTGATGGCGATATATACCACATGGTATTATTGAGAGCCGATTTGCTTTTTGGAGAAAGACGGGTAAGATCGAAGGTCACACCAAGGTTAACTGCAAAATCCTGCCCGATACTTTTTTCCAATGGCAGGTTCACCACCGTATTACTTTCATTATTTTTCAGGTGATCGGTGAAGATGTCAATTCTTACTTCAGGAGAGTAACTAAGCCCGAATTCTGTTTTATTAATATTATGAGCGCCTATTCTTGCGGATATAGTTTGAAAACGCTGCCGTATAGAATCATTGACAAAAGAAAGTGATTCAGGTTGGTAACCATATTTATAAGTTCGCTCCTGTTTCATGCCCAGGCTACCATTCCATTCCAGGTTTTTGGCGGTTTTATAAAATGCGCTCAGTTTTACCTGTGTATTGGTAAAATCCTGGAACTCTCTTTTACCCTGTGATGAAACATGTTTGGCATAAATATTTGCGCCGGCCGTATTACCATCGCCAAATGAAAAACCAGCTTGTATATAAGGTGTTCGCAAACTTCCAAAACCAGCTTTGATATAATTACTGTTATCAAAATTAACAGATGAATCAATCTGCAATGCCAATGGTTTTAAAGTTCCCGGCTGATAAGCAAATAATAGATTGGGATTAGGGATTTCATATTGCAACCTTGGTTTGGAGGTATCTGCTGAAGGAGGAGTTGCATTAAAATTGATCTTGGCAGCATCTCTCAACACTGGCTTAAAAGCTGAAGTAATATCAATAGCTTTTGGCTTCGCAGGATCTTGCGAATAAGAAATTCCAAAAGAAAAGATCCCCAACCCCAGTAACCCTATTTTAGCTATTTGTTCTTTCATTATGTTCATTTATACTTTAATCCCGTAAACTCATAATTTAATTTCCAGGCCCATCGATCTTCTGCAAATCTGCAAATTTCTTAATTCCCTATTTTACTGTCTTTCCCCTCCTCTTCCGTTACCTGCGCCAATTTTGTTTGCGCTTCGCTTTTTAGTGTTGGCTCTATTGTATTATCAACCACACTTTGGAAAGTAGCCTTCGCATTGAAATAGTCTTTCTGTTTGAAATAAACATCACCCAGCAGGATATAGGCTTTGGTAACCCAATAATCATATGACCCCGATTTATTGATCACTTCAAAAGCCGCTTTCTCCGCATCGGCCAGTTTATTTAATTCGAACCAGCTATCTGCTATCTCATACCTGGCTTCAGCAGCCAGCGCTGCTTTATTTAGCTGAACTACCGCTTTAAAATTAGCGATGGCCTGGTCATGCTGCTTGTTAATAGAATGTGATTTCCCGATAGCCATATTTGCCAACGCTTTATCATCATTGCTGCTCCCTTTTGCTGCTGCAAGATCTTTGGCATTGGCCGCAGCTTCCGTCCATTTCTGCAATTGATACTGACAACGCAATAAACCACGCATAGCTTCCAATTGATTTTCCTGGTTAGAAGCCTCGCGGCCTAACTGGATATAATAGGTTTCTGCTTTTGCATAATTCTTTAGCTCAAAGAAATTAATACGTGCCGCAGCCAGGATAGCTTTTTCTGCAAAGTTATTGGGAGCGTTAGCGGCTACGGTTTCATAACCAGATAAGGCATTGTTCCAATCTTTTTTACCGCTATAAATTTCCCCACGATAGAAATTGGCATCCATTGCATATACACCATCAGGAAATTTTTGCAGGTAACTATTAAAAGCATTCAGGGCCGCTGTTGTATTTCCATTTACCAATTGGTTTTCCGCAGCAGCATAGGTCAGCGAATCTTCCGTATCTACACTGATGGGTTTCCCTGCTTTGCGCATGAAGGCAGCATACTCATCGGGTTTGGCCATTTCAACATAGATCACTCTTACATTATTCAGGGCATCACTGGCTTCCTGTGAATTAGGATACTGTGCTACCAACTCATTGTAATGTTTTAATGCTTCAGCGTTATTGTTCAGGTTGTAATAAGATGTACCCAGCTTAAGATAGGCTTGTGGCTTAAGGCTGGCATTACTACTCTCCTTTATAACATTATTCAAATAAGGGATTGCCTCACTGAATTTTTCGTCAGCCATATAAGTATTAGCAACTTCCAGGTTAGCATCTGTAATCAACCCTGAAGATGGAAATTTCCTGTTCATGGTATTCAATAAGCTGATCTTATCTTTTGAACTTTTGATCCCGGCTATCATGGCATCCTGGAAAGTAGCATAATCTTCCGCCGGCCACGAAAATTTTACCACATTTTCATACATGGCTTTTGCCTTGCTGTAATTACGTTCCATATAATAGCAATCGGCTGCACGGAGATAAGCATCCTTTGTAAGGTCATCAGAATTCAATGCGGGATTTTTTGCCAATGGCTCAAAAAAACCTAATGCAGCCTGGTAATTTTCTTTTCTAAGGTAGCAATACCCGAGATTATAACGGGCATTAGAAGGATTGGCTTCACCACTGGTGGGTGATCCGCCACTTACATATGCATTATAATATTTTATTGCATCATCCAACCTGTTATTGCGATAAGCGATCTCTCCTTTCCAGAAATTCACCAATGATAATACGGAGCCATTGTTCGGGTCTTTTAATGCTTTATCTAATAAGGCATCGGCATCGGCTAATCTTCCATCATTCACAAACTCAGTAGCACGTCCATACAAAATCCTCGGATATAATCTTTTCGCATTGGGAGTTGGATTGTTCATTCCATCCAATAAAGACAATGCCTCGCGGTAATTATTGGTATTTGTTAATACAGCTACCAACAGGTCTTTAGCTTCGGCATTATAAGCAGAGTTTGGATAATCATTCAAAAAGCCTTTTAAACTATTCAAAGCCTCATCCTGGTAACCTAATTCATATGAAAGCCGGGCATATTGAAATTTTGAAACTTCCTGCTGCTTCTTATCACTACTGTTGGATGCACAAAAAAGAAATGCATTTCTTGCATTACTTTTTTGCCCGGTTTTCAAATAAGCATCGCCCAGTAAGTACATAGCACTCTGGCTTAATGAATCTTCCTTTCCACTTAATTGTTTAAATCCTTCAATCGCTTTAGGCAACTGGTTTCCCATGTAGTAAGCATAAGAAAGTTCATACAGGTCTTCACGGCGAACTTTAGGAGAGCTTTTTACATAATCCTCGAGATAAGGCAATCCCTTATCATATTCTTTTCTTTCGAAATAAGCATGGCCGATCATTTGCTTCAGCTCAAGATCATAATATTGTGATTTGCCTGTCTTGATCTTGGTTTCAGCATATTTAAGAGCTTCTTCTTTTTTACCCTGTATGTAATAGATCTGTGCGATATAATAAGGAACCACCGTAGCATAGTCCTTTTCGTTTTCTACTATTTTAAAGCTTTGCAGCGCTTCATTGTATTGCTTATCACGAAAAGCAAGGAAACCATAATAGTAATTTGCATCCAGGTAATTGGGATCATCCGGCATGGTACGGATGGTATTGAACAAAGGTTTGGCCTGCGCAAATTGTTGCATGGTAAAATAGGAATAGCCCTGGTGAAATTTCATCGTGGCAATATCCTTATTGCTCAGGTTAGCGATATTGGCCTGTTCATAATGTGTAACGGCTTTGTTAAAGTTCTGCTCACGGAAATAATACTCCGCTAACTGAAAGTTCATCATCTGAACTCTTGCCGTATTTTTTTCCAGGTCTATATAATCAATGGCCTGTTCCTCCGCACTTTCTTCACCTTGCTTCAGGGCGCAGGCCGTTGTATAATAGTTGATCTCCTGTACTGTTACAGAATTATTAGCTTGATCAGTTTCTCTTACTGACTGCTTCAACTCCTTTAACAGGGGGTATGCAAGGCTGTATTGCTCTTTTTGAAAATACTCTTTCGCTTCTTTGAACTTAGTAAACGGATCAGAATAATAAACGGTTTGCTGTCCAAGCACAGCAGCACAGAGAACAGTAGCTATTGCCAGTGAAATTAATTGCTTCATTCTGTATGTCCTTTAATCCAGTTGGGGGATAACGTTGCGAATATTCAAATTATTTCAAGCAATGCCAAACATCATTCCAAACAGGTGTGGATAAGTCAGTAATTACATCTTGTTTAACATTTTATTCATTGCTGACTGCTTTAAAACAATTAGAAATTCTTTCAGTATTATTGCATCTTCAAAATTTCAATAACCAAATGAAAAAGCTTTTTAGTATTAAGTATTCCGACAATGGTATCGCATTCGCCACTCTTTTGTTACGTCTTGCACTGGGTGGTTTAATAATCCCTCATGGCTATAGCAAACTGATCAATTTCGCATCGAAGTCATCCACCTTTACCGATCCTTTCCATATTGGCCACCCCACTTCTATGGCTTTAGTGATCTTTGCGGAATTTTTTTGTGGCGTGTTTATATTATTAGGGCTATTTACCCGTCTGGCCTGCATTCCGCTGATTATTACTATGGTGGTGGTTGTTTTTTATATCCACAAAGGAGATTTTGGCGACGCGGAAAAGCCTGCCTTATTCCTGGCCGGCTATTTAGCCTTATTGTTTACAGGGCCTGGAAAAGTCAGTATGGATAAATTGATCGGGAAATAAATCCTTAGTTGACCACGTTTTTTTTCCATTGAACATTGATAGTTGAGCATTGAAAATTTATACTTGCAGAAAAATGTTCAATAACCTCCCGATAGTTATCGGGATCGATGCTCAATTTTAAATACATATAATGTTCACTACCGAAACCCAAATACGTGTCCGCTATGCCGAAACCGACCAGATGGGTGTAGTGTACCATAGCAATTATTTCCCTTATTTTGAAACAGCCCGTGCTGAATCTATCCGTCAACTTGGTTTTACCTATGCCGATATGGAAAAAATGGGTATTATTATGCCGGTGATCGAAGTGCAGTGCCGCTACCTGCGGCCTGCCTTATATGATGACCTGTTGACCATCAAAGTGATATTGAAAGAATTACCGGTTCATCATAAAATAGAGTTTCATCACGAAGTGTTCAATGAAAAAAATGAATTATTAGCGACGGGCAAAATTATTTTGTATTTTATGGAGTCAAAGACCATGAAAAGAACTACTATGCCTGATCAATTGCTCAAGAAACTACAACCCTGGTTTAGCTAATTTAAAAAAATGGAAAATTTTCCGTCACCTTCTTACGAACCTAATAAAGAACAAACTGTTTCACCGGATACAGTATTTGTCTATCCCCCCAAATACAAAAAACAGGAACAGCCGACGAATGTATGGCTGCGCTCAATTACCAGCCTCGCCCTTTATCTTATTTTGGGCTATTATATTTTCCCCAGCTATAAAATATTATTGCTGATAACCGCTATTGTGATCATTCATGAAATGGGGCATTTTTTGGCTATGAAATATTACCGCTACAGTGAACTGGGCATTTTTTTTATTCCATTATTGGGTGCGTATGTATCAGGAACAAAAAGAGAAGTATCGCAAATACAATCCGCCGTTATTTTATTAGCAGGCCCGTTACCCGGCATCATCCTGGGAATTATTTTTTATTTCATAGATACAAATCATAGCACCGGTTATTATCCTTTTGATATTTCATTATCCCAAATTGCGGTATGGTTCATTATTCTAAACCTGATCAACCTGCTGCCGATTTATCCTTTAGATGGCGGCCAGTTGCTGAACCGTGTTTTTTTAGATGAAGAAAGCATTATCAGCAAGCTATTTATTTTTCTATCTGCCGCACTGATGTGCTGGGTCGCCTGGAAATTGAACTTTTATATTCTTCTTATTTTCCCGGCCATGATGCTCTTACGATTACGATCTGATAAAAAAATGGATCATGCAGAAAAGAGAATAGAACAGGAAGGCATCAATGCGGATACGTCGTATGAAGAAATGCCGGATCAGGATTATTGGAAAATGCGCAACATTCTAATAGAAGAACACCCTTCCTTCAAAGATATCCCCAAAGCCCCGCCTTATGAATACAGCAACCGCGAAGAAAAGGTAATGACAACGATACAAAGTTTGCTGCACCGCCATGTGATACAGGATCTTTCCATTGCCGGAAAGGTTTTTATTTTTCTTATCTGGGTTGCGGCACTGGCGGCGCCCTGGTTATTGGAGATGGATATGTCCTTCTTTGGTCGCTTCGGATTTTGATCACACCCTGTTATAGTCGGGCTTCCAGTTTTTAATTGCCTGTTTAATTTCTTTTTGGGATAAATTTTCTT